>JALQTG010000235.1 GCA_023264075.1 Crocinitomicaceae bacterium | reverse complement strand
TGAAAGCCCTAGAACAACTTGCCAATCATACCATGTTACCTGAATTTAAGGAGACCACAAGCTCACATAAAGAAACAGTTCTTGCGTTGATTCATAAAATAACAGGTGCTCAAACCAAAGCAATCATTGGTTCTTCTGGATTATCAATACAATATGCAATTATGATGGGACTAATCGATGAGGCCATGCAGCATCGACCTGGTAAACCTATAAAAATTATCGTCCCCCCGAATTGTTATGGAGGCACAAACGACCAAGCTCGACGCGTTGCAGAATGCATTGAAAACGTGGAGATTCTGGACTTACCTGTAGATGGGCAACATAATATGGTACAAAGTATTGAACTAGTATTAGATCGCGTTGCTCTCGAGGACGGCATTCCCTATATCATTGCAGAAATACCTACAAACCCAAGGGTAGAAGTGCCCAACCTGAAAGATTTGCATACTGTGCTAGCAAGAAAAAGACACACTTCGACCGGCGCGCCAGCCATTGACCCTGTTTTTATCCTAGACCAAACTTTCTGTCCAAATGTTCAATTTTTGCCTCATGGAAGCTCACTATCAGGAATTCAGACAATTTCTTATGTAAGTGGTTCAAAATTCCCAAGTGGTGGAAAATGTACAGCGGGATATTGCTCATCAAACACTGAGGCAGAGCCCTTAATGGGAAACATTGAAAAACACTTATTGCTGTGTGACAACGAGGCCACAGACCTACAAATGGAATTTCTAGCGGGACAAATGCCCTCAATGAATGCGCGTATACAAAAAGCATATAATAACACCCGTTCTTTTGTTCATTATATAATGGAAACCTTGCCCAATGCTAAAATCAATTTTGTATCTGACGAGTTAGCGCAGCAGGGGTTTACTCCATCTGTTTTCTCATTGGACCTACCCACCAAGGGTGACACTCCAGAAGATCAAGAGGCTTACAAGCGACAACTGAACCAACGACTCATTGACTTAATGATTACCCGAATCCCTAACGAAAGTAAGTACTGCGTAAGTTACGGTCAATTAAAGGGTTGTTACTGGACCATCCCAGCCACCTCGACGCAAGGAACCACGAAGGAGGGTGATAAAGATTACATCGTTCGCGTCGCATTATCACATGACATGGATTTACAAAAACACAAAGAAGTCTTTGCAGAATTCGTTGCAACCTTATAATTACAAGTAAATATTCCCAAAGAAAATGAATCAACCAATTCTCATAAAAAACGCCACTATCGTGAATGATGGGAAGTGCATGCAAACAGATGTACTTATTGTTGGAGAACGAATTGAAGAAATAGGCGACATAGCCGTATCACCCGATTTCCAAGTGATTGACGGCGCGGGCAAACACCTTCTTCCCGGGATAATTGATGGGCAAGTTCATTTTAGAGACCCCGGCCTCACACAAAAAGGGGATTTATACACGGAGAGTAAAGCAGCAATAGCTGGTGGTACGACCTCATTTATTGATATGCCCAACACAGTACCCAACATTTTAACAGTGGAAAGTCTCCAAGAAAAGTATACGATTGCCGCTAACAAATCCTTGGCGAACTATTCTTTCTTTTTAGGAGTGAATGGAGACAACATTGATGAAGTAGTAAAAATGGACACCACGCAATTTATAGGTGTTTCTGATGACGGATTGTACTTTACTAAAAAAGGCAACTTATTAGCTGACAGCCCCGAAACAATGGAGAAGTTGTTTGCGAACTGTGCGTCCATCATTGCGATTCATTCAGAAAAAGAAGAACTTGTAGAAGCGAATGAAGAAGTATTTCGAGAAAAATATGGCGAGGACGTCCCTGTTAAATATCATCCTATTATCCGCAGTGCTGAAGCCTGTTACGAAGCTACAAAACGCGCCATTTCATTGGCTCAAAAACATCACGCTCGTTTGCATATTTTACATTTAACGACGGCAGCAGAAACTGCATTATTTCGAAATGATATTCCACTTCGTGAGAAAAAAATTACGACAGAGGTTTCCGTTCACCACCTTTGGTTTTCGGACAAAGATTATGAACGTTTAGGAACTCGTATAAAATGGAACCCGGCCATAAAAACCAGCCACGATAAAGAAGGTTTACTTGCAGCTTTATTGGACGACCGAATAGACCTAGTGACAACCGACCACGCGCCGCACACCTTAGAGGAAAAAGATCAATCGTATTTCAAATCCATGTCTGGGGCTCCGATGGTACAGCATTCATTGAATTGCATGTTGGAATTTTACAAAGAAGGAAAAATGACCCTCGAGAAAATTGTAGAAAAAATGTGTCACAATCCAGCGATCCTCTATGGTATGACCCACAGAGGATATATTCGAGAGGGGTACTATGCGGATTTAACATTAGTAGATTTAAATAGCCCATGGGTAGTAGCCAAGGAGAACCTCCTTTACAAATGCGGATGGTCGCCACT
>JALQTG010000127.1 GCA_023264075.1 Crocinitomicaceae bacterium | reverse complement strand
GCAATCGGATGTTCTACCTCTTTTCCTGCCGTCATAATTAAATCCGCGAACTCATCAATTAATACAACGATGTAAGGAAGGTACATGTGTCCTTTTTCCGGATTTAATCTCCGTTTGATAAACTTTTCGTTGTATTCTTTTATGTTTCTAACTTGAGCATCTTTAAGTAGCTCATATCGGTTATCCATTTCGATACATAGTGAATTCAACGTATTCACCACTTTCGAAGTGTCTGTGATAATAGGTTCTTCTTCGCCCGGAAGCTTTGCTAAAAAGTGCCGCTCAATTTTATTAAATAGGGTAAGTTCTACTGTTTTAGGATCGACAAGAACGAATTTAACTTGTGCAGGATGTTTTTTGTACAGTAGAGAAACTAATATTGCGTTCAAACCTACCGACTTACCTTGTCCTGTTGCTCCAGCAACTAATAGGTGAGGTGATTTCGCTAAATCGAAAGTGTACGTCTCGTTGGTAATTGTTTTACCGAGCACAATTGGTAATTCAGCATCTGAGTTTTGGAATTTCTCGGATGCTATAAGTGAACGCATACTTACAATCTCGGGTTTGCTATTTGGGACCTCGATGCCTATGGTTCCTTTTCCAGGGATAGGTGCTATGATACGAATTCCAAGTGCTGCTAAACTTAGTGCGATGTCGTCTTCTAAGTTTTTGATTTTAGAAATACGCACGCCTGGTGCAGGAATGATTTCATATAAAGTAACCGTTGGACCTATCGTTGCCTTTATTTTGTCAATTTCGATTTTGTAGTTGAGTAATGTCTCAACAATGTTGTTTTTATTACGTTCTAACTCTTCCTTATCAACACCTGAACGTGACGTTTCGAATTTCTGAAGAAGGTCGATAGGAGGAAGCGTGTAACTCGAAAGGTCAAGTTTTGGATCGTATTCACCAAACTCATCGATTTTTTCGTGTAAATCTTCATCCGAAAGCTCGGCCTCCGCCGGTGCAACTTCAATGGAGAAATCTTCGCCTTTGTCTAAGGAAGGCTGTTCAATTTGCTCGTATTGTTCTTCAGTGTGTTCGATAATTAATTCGGAGTCATTTTCTTCTAATTCGTACTCTTCTAATTCCTCTAAAGTATCGATATCTTCTTTCTCTTCTTGTTCGTCGGTAAACTCTACTTCTAGCGCTTCTTGATCAACTTCGAGGTCCTCATCTTTAAGTGCATTTAATACATTGAGATTATTCAGAGACAGATTTTCTTCATCCTCTTCTTCGGAGGAATTAATAAATGGTAGTCGTGCGAATAACGCTTTAAAGTCAGGGTTAAACAGAATTACACTCGCCGCAAAAAGAGTAGCCAATACAAACAAAATAGCTCCGAAAATTCCAAAAGATGCTGAGAGCCATTGGCGAGCAAAATAACCAAACGTGCCACCTAGAAATGTGATTTTCTCCGAGAATAATCCAAAAAACAAGGAGAACCAAACAATAGCCACACCAGATATAACTAGTGTACGCTTCAGTGAGAAAATCCGAATGTTGAACAATAAACGTGTTCCTGCAATGAAGAGGATGAGGCAAAATGCAAAGGATGCTATTCCAAACCATGAATGTATAAGTACATGTGAAGTCCACGCTCCAAATTTACCGAGCCAATTTTGAACTTCAACATCGGTATCAGAAAGCATGAAAGACCAGAATCCATTATTAACGATTAAGCTTTGATCTGATTTCCAAGTGAACAAATAGGAAAGACAGGCGACTGTAAGGTAAACAGAAAGTAACAGAAAAAATGTACCAGTAATTGATTTCGCTTTGCGTTGGTCTACTTGAGCAAACAATGAAGTGAACTTCAGTTTTGAAGCGGAACGCTCTTTTTTTGCAGAAGTATCTTTCTTATTTTCTTTGAGTACGTTGCCTTTCGCCATGATCAATCGAATATCCTACGAAGGTAATCAAGGAATGCATTGACGAAAGCTGTGGGCGAAAAGTATATCCACAAGTAAGTGTTAGTTCTGAAATCGCTCAATGAATTCATCCATGGTCATCGTTTCATAATCACTTGGGATACCGAAGTAATCGATGCTGATTTCTTTCGGTTCGAACAAAATCAGTTCGAAGTCAGAGAGCTCGTCATTCGCAATAAGGGTATACTTAACAGGTAGTCCTGGAAGCCCTGGAATAGCTTCGCTGTAGTCATGTGAAATATCTTCGAAATAGTACATGTAAAATAAACTATCTACATTAGGTATTTTTACTTGCATCTTGCGCGCAGTTCTTCCTGCAATTTCAGTTTTTCCCCTCTTCTTTTTGAATTCGTATTTCCCTGTATTTACTGGAGGCTCTGGTATGCTTTTTAAGGCAACTTTCTTTCCATCAAATTCCATCAGTATGTATGCACGATTTTTTGTGATATGTTTGATGTAAACTTGTTTTCCTAGTTGTGTGAAATTTTCAATGCGCAACATGGAGTCTTTGGCATAAATGATTTGATAACCAGAGCTATCACTTCCCATTTGGTCAATGCGTTGTGAAGATATTTTATAGACCATTTTTCCTTCGAAGCGCTCAGGAATCTTTGTTGCACAAGAATTTACGGTAAGTAATGTTATCAAGTATGTTAAAAGAATTAATCGATTAGTCTTCATAGTACTTAAGTCTTTGTAAAATTATCCAATACAGAATATAATTCGTTTTTAAACGTTTTGAAATCGGTTGAAGTACCCTGCTTCGAAGGAGTGAAAAGTGATTCGTCAATTGTGTCGAAAGAATAGCTAGTTGCTGTAAACCTCATCTCTACTCCATTTTCAAAAATGGTGTACGCAAGTAACATTCCCGGGACTTCGTAATAGGGTGTATGCCAATTAGGATTTTTCATTGTAATTTCTTCAGTATACCATAACTCAATGATGCCGAAGTTGTTAATTGTTGCGAAGGCTTGTTTGACTTCAAAACCAGCAAGAGTGTCCCTTTTATCGGTGAATTCTATACTGACTTTATCAAGATCTCTTGCTGATATTGTTCCTTCAAAATAAATCGGGCTACCAAACTTCAATTCTGAGTATAAATAGCGCTCCTCAGTATTGGAAATTGCATTTATTTCAACCATCGCCTTTTTTATTTGAGCGTGAAACTGATTCCCTCGAAATGAAACAATCTGTCGTTTGGGAAGCAGCATGCCTGTAATGGGGTGAGATTCCATATCAAAAGAAGGAAATGTAATTGTGAACTCAATGACTCCTTCTTCGATTTTATTATTGGAATTGCAACTCGTTGTCAATGAGTTGACAACGATGAATCCAAGTAAAGTAAAGAGAAGTTGTCTCATGGTATTTTCAATATAGCTAGACTTCATAAATTCTGCTGGTGGGTGTGAAGTTAGTTAAAATCTTCATATATTGAGGTCTTGTAGTCTGAACTAATTCTTGTCAAAGGCTGATTATAAAAGTTTGTCAAGAGCACGGATGCTTTTCTAATTACAGCCAATATATTAGTGTTTTTGGCGTGGGTTTATTTAGCTAAAAAAGATAATCGTTAATAGGGCTAAAACCCTATCTTTGTCTCATTCAAAATGATTGATATTTTATAAAATCGTTGTTATGTCCAGTCGTATTGTTTGCATCATAAATGAGTCGGAAATATCCGCAGGGACAAGAGGCTCCAGTCTAGGCCCGGGAGCGATTAGAGTAGTTGACCATCAGCGGGAAAACTATCTTTTCGGAAGGTACAAAAATATTTACGTACAAGATGAAAATCATTTATTGGACGAACCCACACCTCTATTGTGGGCTAAGCGAGCGAATGGATTGTCTAAGGTGTATGAGCACGTATCGAAGGTTGTAAGCGAGGAGTGTCATAATGCGGAGGTTTTATTAGTTATAGCAGCGGATCACGGTTCTGCAGGGGGAACTATTGCAGGATTGAAAATAGCCAACCCTGACCATAGAATTGGAGTGCTGTGGATAGATGCGCATGGCGATTTGCATACGCCTTACACAACTCCTACAGGAAACATGCACGGTATGCCTTTAGCAACTGCATTAGGAGAAGATAACCTCCAGTGCAAAGCAAATAATGTCAGCGATGAAACTGCCATGTATTGGAATCAGATAAAAAACATTGGAGGCATTTGTCCTAAGGTTCAGCCTGAGGATGTTGCATTTATTGCACTTCGCGATTTAGAAAGTCAAGAAGTAGCGATGATCGATCGGTTGAATTTGTTGAGTATTGAAGTAGATGAGTTCAGAGCGAAGGGGTTTGACCAGGTAGCGCTCGAACTTGAAAATAAGTTCAGTAATTGTGATGAAATTTACCTCTCGTTTGATGTAGATAGTATGGATCCAACGGTGGTTTCGCATGGAACAGGCACACCAGTGGATAACGGGTTACTTCCGGAAGAAGCACGCGCTATTCTTAACCATTTTGCGGCACACCCTAAAGTGAGGTGTATTGAATTTGTTGAAGTGAATCCATGCTTAGACGAAAAAACAAACCGTATGGCAGAAGTAGCCTATGATTTAATTTATGAGGTAGTTAAAATAATTGAAGAAAAGCGTTAGTTGCGCAAATCATATCGATGGAAGAAAAGATTAAACAAGCATTAAAAGAAAACGCTGAATCTCTGTTTGGTGGAGGAATCGACGATAAACTCATTCAGTTTCAAAAAACACGTAAAGAAATAAAGGGAGACCTAACACTTGTTACATTCCCTTTCGCAAAATTAATGAAGACTTCCCCGGAAGCTGCTGCGAGTAATTTAGGTGATTTTTTGGTGAAGGAACTCGATGAATTGGCAGAGTATAATGTTGTTAAAGGGTTTTTAAACCTGGTATTTCAAGATGAATATTGGGTGAGCGTATTAGAAGAAATGAATGCTGCAGACAAGTATGGTTTTTCAGCGCCTAATTCTAAACCTACCATAATGGTGGAGTATTCATCGCCAAATACAAATAAACCGTTGCACCTAGGTCATTTAAGAAATAATTTTTTGGGGTACAGTGTTGCTGAGATTTTAAAGGCCAATGGTCATAAGGTTGTAAAAACTCAAATTATTAACGATAGAGGAATCCATATTTGTAAAAGTATGCTGGCTTGGCAGCGATTTGCCCCACTCGATGAAAATGGAAATCGTGAAACTCCTGCTTCGACAGGATTGAAGGGTGATCATTTCGTGGGTAAATATTATATTGAATTTGACAACCAAATGACGAAAGAGGCATTCTCAATCGCACAAGATCATGCAGACAACAACTTTGAAGGTCTAGATGAAGAAATGAAAGAAGAATTACAAAAGTTGTTTGGCGTTCTTAATAGTATTGATCTATCTACAGAGGGAAAAAAATATCAATCTGTTTATCGAAAAATAGCTGGATTGACTAAGGAAGACACCACGTTATTGTATGATGCGCAACAAATGTTGGTGAAATGGGAGGCGAGAGATCCGGAAACCTACTTACTGTGGTCAACTATGAACGGTTGGGTGTACAGTGGCTTTGAATCAACCTATGCCCGGATGGGAGTTGATTTTGATAAGTTGTATTACGAGTCAGACACGTTCTTAATTGGAAAAGATGTGGTGATTGAAGGATTGAATAAAGGTGTGTTTTATAAGAAAGAGGACGGGTCTGTCTGGATTGACCTCACGGATGACGGTCTGGATGAAAAGTTATTACTTCGAAGCGATGGTACCGCTGTCTACATGACCCAAGACATTGGAACCGCTATAGATAGATTCAAAGATTATCCTGACTTAGATGGAATTGTATATACGGTTGGAAATGAACAAGATTATCACTTTCAAGTACTTTTCCTTGTGCTTAAGAAATTGGGCTATGATTGGGCGGAACAGTGTTATCATTTATCATATGGGATGGTAGATCTTCCGGATGGAAAAATGAAGTCGCGTGAAGGTAAGGTTGTGGATGCAGATGACTTAATGGCTGAGGTTGTTAATATGGCAGAAGGAGGAACGCGCGAACGAGGACATCTTCATGGATTGGATGAGTCGCAAAAGCAGGAGCTCTACGAAATGATTGGGATGGGTGGTTTGAAGTATTTCCTATTGAAAGTAGATCCGCAAAAACGAATGAAGTTTAATCCTGATGAGTCAATCGAGCTCAATGGTAACACTGGTCCGTTTATTCAATACGCGCATGCTCGAATTAAATCCCTGCTGAACAAGTATGGGGCCGAAATATTAGCGAATAATATGACGCTTTTGCCTATCGAAAAGGAACTGGTTAAAAGTATGGCTGAATTCCCAAATATCTTGAAGGAAGCAGGATTAAATTATTCACCAGCATTACTTGCGAATTATACCTATGAATTAGTTAAGCAGTTTAATACATTCTATCAATCGGTGAGTATTCTAAATGAGGAAGTCGAGGAATTGAAACAGACACGTTTAGTGATTGCTACAAACATTGCTCGAATTATTTCTAATGCCATGCGCCTCCTAGGAATTCGTGTTCCAGATCGCATGTAACGAATCCTTCATTATTCAAAACTCTAAGTTCTAAGCTCAAAACTCTAAATTTCCCGTTATGAACATTATTCTTCACGACCTCGACGCACATCTTTCGTTCGCTCCATTGACCCTTACGCGACCTGTAGGAAATCTTCGTATGGGAATTTTCACTAACGATGAAAGATGGAAAAATTATTGTCCAACGGCGGATATATCCTTTAAATCAGAGGAATACCTTGAGGGTAAATTCCCGTGTAAACTACAATCCGATAATCTTTGGGTGAATGCAGCAGTGATTCCAACAAAAGAAATCGCTCAACAGGTGCAGGACCTTAAGTCTGGGCAATCACTTTATTTGAATAACGAGTTTGTTGCCTATCGGGGAAGTGAGTATGTTGGAGGATCACGCATAGATCGAGAAGTAGAGAATTTGATAGTGGTGAAGCAACGTTGGGATTTGTTTGGAATGAACGAACAAGTATTGCGTATCGATTTTGATTGGGTGAAATCCAATCGCAATGGAATTCAATTGGACACTTCGAATCAATTGATTGGTTCATCTGATCAATTATTTATAGAGGAAGGAGCTCGAATTCAAGGTGCTATGTTAAACACGATTACAGGTCCAATTTACGTGGGGAATCATGCCGAAATAATGGAAGGTTCCATCGTACGTGGTGGTTTGGCTTTATGTGAACATGCTTTACTTAAATTAGGTTCGAAAGTATATGGCGCAACGACAATTGGTCCTTTCTGTAAAGTTGGGGGAGAAGTGAGTAATGTTGTTTTTTATGCCTATTCCAATAAAGGTCACGATGGTTTCTTGGGGAATTCTGTCATCGGTGAGTGGTGTAATTTAGGAGCTGACACCAATACGTCTAATTTGAAAAATAATTACGGCTATGTTTCTACCTATGATTACCGGACAGGTGAGTTTGAAAAAACGGATGTTCAGTTTATGGGACTCATGATGGGGGATCACTCAAAGTCAGGAATTAATACCATGTTTAATACAGCTTCAGTGGTTGGTGTTTCCTCCACCATTTTTGGAGCAGGCTTCCCTCCTAAATTTATCCCAAATTTCTCATGGGGAGGATTTGATAATGAAGAATTCCAGTTTGAATTAGCATTGGTAGCAGCCAATAATATGATGGCGCGCCGCGGTCTTCAATTGACAAAAGAAGAAGTCGCGATTTTGACGCATCTTTTGGGTTAGACTTGCGTCACAAAGGTCAAAGTCGAAAGTCAAAAGAAAAAACGCTCAACCTGCACCCCAAACTTGGCGAAGGGCAAAACTCCAATCTCTAAACTCTAAACTCTGAATTCTGAATTCTAAGCTCTGACTTCTCAACTATTAAATCCGTCTGTACCACTGAACCATTGGTATAGGGACAGGGAGTAATTCTCCACCCGTTGCCACTCCAGTGAATCCAAACTGAAACGCTTTACCTTCTTCTTGGTGCCAACGAATTCCCGGGATGAATAGCCCTAACCCTGGTTTTTTGCGCTCAACTGTTTGTGTAACTTGAACTTCGTCATATAGTCCTGTTTGATTATTGTATACATAGTCTGTGTAGGTCTCTGTGACAAAATCAGATTTTGCGGGAAGGACAATAAATGAGTCAAATACCAAACTGATTTTAGGTCCTATTTTAATCATTCCCGCAATCGACGTGAGTGCTCTGCCGTCAACATCATCATCGATCCAAACCGCCCCGTAACCACCCGATAACGCTATGTTAGCGGATCTGTCACCGTGCGAAATTGTAGCAAAAGGTAATGCGCCTCCAAAATTAGCACCACTAAATGCGGCCCAACTTGATGTTCCCAACATGGCCCCAACAGCGTTGTTTGCCCAATACAAAACATGTCCTACTCTTGCTATAGGGAACTTTTCTGCTATTTGAGTAGTTAAATCCCCATCTTCACACGTGTATGCTAGTTTAGTGTTATACCCGTTAGTCTGGTCGT
>JALQTG010000108.1 GCA_023264075.1 Crocinitomicaceae bacterium | reverse complement strand
TGCAAGAGGTTGTTCAAAAAATGAGAGCGGATAGCGCTGAATTTGTTGTTTTTGTTGTGCACTGGGGCAAGGAATACATGCAAGAACCTTCTAAAAGTCAATTAGAAGTGTCGCATGCCTTAAACGCTGCAGGTGTCGATGTTATTTTTGGAAGTCATCCGCATGTAGTACAACCCATTGATTTTTTGGTGAATGATTCCACCGGCCATGTCACCTTTGTCGCTTATTCCATGGGGAATTTTATTTCGAATCAACGCTACGAGTCTGTTAAGAATTACAATACTGAAGATGGCTTATTTGTTGGCGTTGAATTCATAAAGTTGGGAAATCAGTCACCGCAGCTGCACAAGGTTTTTTATGAGCCTACTTGGGTGAATCGCTACAAGAAATCGGAGAAGTACTATTTTGAGGTGGTGCCTGCTCGTATAGCGAGTAAATCATTAGACGCTTACAATATTTTTAATGCAGCCATCGAAAGTCGTTTATCAGCTTCAAACAGGCGTACGATAAATTTAGTTGAACAACCATTATCTTCGGATTCTGAAAAATACTTTGCACGCTATTTGATTTCTCATAAGGCTGAATTAGCTGAGTAATCTGAATTAGATCCTTTTATTTAGCACAAGCAGTTAGATATTTTTGATTTTTCGCAAACGGTCATTCACATAGGAAATAACCGTTCCGAAAGCAATAAACCCTGTGAATATAAGTACTGACGCTACTGCCTTACCTGGGATGGTTACCGGATAATAATCACCATAACCAACAGTAGTAACTGTGATGTAGGCCCACCAAAGTGTGTCTTCTGCTGTTTGTATGTTTCCGATGTCCTTTTCAATGTAAAGAACAAGAAAAGAAGTTGAGACTATGATGAACGAGATAACCACCAAAATCAAGGCGTAAATAGAAGATTTTTTTTCGAACTTTATGAATGTTATAAACTCTCTGTACGATTCAATGAGTCGCACAATCCTAAAAATTCGAAAGATGCGAACAAACCTGAACTCGTGAATCACAGGAAATGCAGATAGCAAATCCAACCACCCGATTGTAAAGAAATAACGTGTTCGATGCTTGGAATGGTATAGCTCGTAGAAAAAGTCATACAAAAATAAAACACAAAAACCGTAATCGAAATAATTAAGTAGTCGGTAAAGTTCAGATTCATGACTTACGAAAAATGAGAATACTAAGAGTCCAATACTGAACAGTGAAAAGACACCGATAACAAGTTTGAATATAGTCATGTTCTACTTTTGTAGATTCAAAATTAGTATATTTAGAGACTTAACAGGCATGGAAATGAATAATCTGAAAAAAATCAATTTTTTACTTGTGTTGCTTTTCATTGCTGAGATGAGTAGTTCGCAGCGAACTTTTCAGGGATTTGCGGAAGGTGGAATGACCTCTAGTCAAATAAGTGGAGATGGATTTTATGGTTTTGGTCAGTTCGGAGGATATATTGGTCTTGGTTTACGTTCTCCATTGTCTGAACAATGGTCCATAAGCGGTCGTTTAGCATTAAATCAAAAAGGCGCTAGAAAATATCAAAATGCTGATTTCACTACATATCGCTTGCGTGTCAATTACGTTGAAGTCCCTCTACTTCTGCACTGCAGCTATCAACAGTGGACCTTGGGCAGCGGATTAGGGATTAATTACAGGATTAACCATCACGAGCGTTCCATGTTTGGGGATATTACTCCTGAACGTACTTTTAAGCCCATTGAATTCGCTTTTTATTTCATGATTGAATATGCATTGAACGAAAATTTTCATATCGGGATAGGGTATCAAAATTCGATTCTTCCAGCACGAGATCACGCTAACACACAAGTATTTCCTCCAAACAATTTCATCCTTGGTGATTGGCACCACGAGATCTTGAATAAAGGTCAGTTTTTTACAGCGCTTCAATTGAAGAGTACTTATTTCTTTTAGTCGAAGCTCAAAAGTGATCAAAAGCACCTAGGCCAAATAACGCAAAGTCATATTTTACAGGGTCAAGAGGATCCATTTGACGTAATTTGTGCATCAGCTCTTCTAATGTTTCCCAGTCGTTTTGAGTGCGCTTGATGAGGTTTAATTTGCGCGCTACGTTCCCCGTGTGCACATCGAGCGGAAGATAAAGTTCTGACGTCGGAATGGAGCTCCATATTCCGAAGTCAACCCCGTGCTCATCTTTGCGACACATCCAGCGTAAATACATGTTGATGCGTTTCGCAGCCGATTTTTTTAAGGGGTTCGACAAGTGTTTTTCACTCCGTTTTTCATGGGGGATGGACAAGAGTGTTTCTCGAAAGTTGACAATTCGTCCCTTGATGCCCGGGTAATCAGCATGTGGAGAAAAGACGTGTTCGAGGCTTCCCTGCGTCGAGTAAACCTCTTTTAATGCGCGAAGCATAAAATCTAAATCGATGGTGTTAAAGGTACGGTGCACAAATTGAATTTCTCGTAGGTACCGCGTGTCGTAATCAAGAATAAAATTGTGAGGTTCTCCTCCCATGATGTCAACAAGCTTATTCCCATTGTTGATGATTGATTTACGGTTTCCCCAGGCAATGAGAGCGACCAGCAATCCAATGATTTCGATGTCTTCTTTTTTTGAAAATTGATGCGGTATTTGAATGGGGTCTGTACCAATAAAATCACTCGAATTGAATTGCTCCGATTTAAGGTCTAAAAGCTCTTTAACTTCAGAAATACGCACTACTAAAGGAGTTTACCATCAGCCATCACTAACTTTCGATCGGAAATCGCGGCTAATTCTTCGTTATGTGTTACAATAACAAATGTTTGGTCGAAATTATTGCGTAAATCAAAAAACAGTTGATGCAATTCTTGAGAGTTCTTGGTGTCTAGATTACCAGATGGCTCATCGGCAAAAATAACCTTCGGAGAATTGATTAAGGCGCGTGCAACAGCTACCCGTTGCTGCTCACCACCGGATAGGGCTGAAGGCTTGTGATGATCACGGTTGTGCAAGTTTAAAAACCGAAATAAATCCATTGCTTTCTTTTCCGCCTCTTTTATGGAAATACCTTTGATCAGTGCCGGAAGAATGGCATTTTCCAGCGCTGTGAATTCAGGCAATAGTTGGTGAAACTGAAAAATAAAACCAATTTCTGTATTGCGAAAGGCGGAAAGTTTTTTAGGAGATAGTTCAAAGGGATGAATCCCATTGAGGGTTACCTCTCCAGTATCAGGACGCTCGAGCGTACCAAGGATTTGAAGTAACGTGGTTTTTCCTGCACCAGAGGCTCCAACGATTGAAATGATCTCCTTCGCACCGATTTCCAGCGAGATATTTTGAAGAACTTCCAATGTTCCGAATCGCTTGCAAATGTTTGTGGCTTTCAGCATGTCACGAAATTATACTTTTATCTGTTTTAACCAACATTTAACACAACAAAATATAGGTGACGCGGTTTATTATCTTTACTTTTATGTTTCGGTTGCAGGGTACAAAACAAAGACGGTGCTCACAACGTTTTACGTGAAGCTTGGTTTATGGATGATTTTGAACAGTATTACCCGCCAAAACCCAATTTGGTTAGAAAGGAAAAAGGAGGACATCCTGCCATTACCGTGTTCTCCATGGTCTTGTTTGCATTAACATTTTCAATCATTATCGACGATTACCTGTTTATTGCTTTTTTATTAGCGGTATTACTGATTCACGAGGGAGGCCACTTCCTGATGATGAAGGTATTTGGGTATTCTAAACTGAAGATGTTATTCATTCCTTTTTTAGGCGCTTTAGTGCAAGGGAAGAAGAAAATATATTCACAAACACAAAGCGCTGTAGTGTTGTTGGCTGGTCCTGTTCCTGGTATCTTAATCGGTTTAATTTTATTGGAATATGGTATTACAGAGAATATTTTTTGGATCATTCAGCTGGGTGTGTTATTTGTGCTTTTGAATGTGGTAAATTTATTACCGCTCGATCCGCTGGACGGAGGTCAATTGAGTAAGGTGAAGTTTTTTGGAAATCAATA
>JALQTG010000031.1 GCA_023264075.1 Crocinitomicaceae bacterium | reverse complement strand
CATCCCGTTTGGAAGCGATCTTTTAGCAATTGTAGAAAGTCGGTACTCATCATCGGTTGCGCCAAGGTGCCAATCATTCCGGAACCTTCATAGCTGTTCAGGTTGTTCAATGGAACGAGGTCGTATGCGACTTCCTCATAGGGATGTGCGCTCAACATGGCGGATACAATTGCGTTTAAGTGATGGTTGGAGCAGAGGACTTCCAATTTTGTTTCTGCTAGTTGCTCGCGGGTACCTTGTTGGCCAATCACAGGGTTGCTGCCGTCTTCAGGTTTGAATCCTCCTGTTCCTTCCACTTCAAAACTACATTCGCTATAGTTGCCAATCCGTCCAGCTCCTGCCGCGAATAATGCTTGAGCCACTTCATTGACATGTGTTGTGGGGCAATAAACCGCCAGTTTGCTCAATACCTGCGTTTTAGGTTGAAGGATGCGTACATTCGTCAATCCGATGCGTTCTGCGATTTCATGGTTTACTCCCAATCGGTAGTTGTCTAAATTCGTATGTATCGCGTAAATGGCTATGTTTTTTCGAATTGCTGAAAGAATGGTACGTTCAACATAGTTCTTGCCGTTCAACTTTTTCAACCCTTTAAAGACAATGGGATGATGCGCAATGATAAGGTTGCAGCCTTTACGTTCGGCTTCTTCCACAATGGCTTCCGTGCAATCTAAGGTCAGTAGGGCATTGGTGACTTCTGTGGATGCATCCCCCACGAGCAACCCACAGTTGTCGTAGCTTTCTTGGCTGCTCAGTGGAGCAAGTAACTCTAAATAATCCGTAATCTCTTTGATCTTCATAAGGCAATAATTGCCCTAAAATTAAGGAATTCTTTCAAGGGAAGGGGCTAGTTCTTTTTTTTCTTTTTCTCGCCTTCGGCTGGGAGATTTGAATATTTCACCCCGCTAAATTCTTTGTTTTTGGATTTCTTAACCTTTTGAGGTCTGCTATTCTCGGTATTGTTTTTGTCGTCAATTTTTACGACGCGGTGACCAATACTTTCAATCGGCGCGTTTTTATCCGTAGGATCCACCCATTTGTTGTTATTGTCTAACACAACGGTTGTGTCTTTTTTCTCATCATAGCCCAACACGAGCACATCATGGTCTTTCTTGTTGAGCGCAACGATGTCCTCTGTTAACTGCCATCTCGATCCATCAAAGGTATAGGCGTCATACGTCATATCCGGCACGTAGTAATCTCTGAATTCTGCAAGATTAGGTGCTTCGGGAGAGAGGTGGTCGAAAATAATCATGTCACGCGCCTTGTCGTACTTCAAACTCATGGTTGCTTTCGCTGAATGCTCGAAATATACGCGAGAACGGTATCCGTCCTCTGTTGCGAAGATTGGCTTTCCGAATTTCGGCACTTTACCGGTGAAGTAGAGTACATCCAATAATTTGATAGTAGAGCGATCGCTGTAGGCATCATAACCCAATAATGTGTAGTAGGTTTTGTTCCCTTTTTTAATGTCAACGATTTGATAATACAAGCAGCCATTCCAATGATCAGCAGTCAACGTTTCGAAGTTATATTTTGGATAAATTCCACGTGGATACTGACGCAGTTCTATCACATTGTGAATTTGTTTGCGCGCATCTTTCTTTAAGACGAACCCGAAGTAGCGCTGGGAGAAGTCTGCCAATTCTACATTCCAGGTAACTAAACGCACTTGTCTGTCCTGCGAATGAACTTTTCCTAATGTTTGTAATGTTGTAAATGGATGATCGAAAGCGGCTTCTTCTTGAAGAACTTTTCTGAGGGCTTCTCGAAACAGGTCATTCTTTTCTTTCAGCGCCTGGTCTCCTTCTGCAGCACGCAAGTCATTGAGTAATTGCGCCAGGTGTTCTTCTTGACTACCCATGCGCTCAGCACCATCCG
>JALQTG010000024.1 GCA_023264075.1 Crocinitomicaceae bacterium | reverse complement strand
CCCGATTCTGCATAAAACCTCCATTCACCTATCCTTTCATCCATTAGGTATTCACCAACATAATTGGGCATTCCATTCGGATAGCGGACCACTATATGTCCGTCCTTTTTCCCCATGGTATACACAGTAACTGATAACTCTACTCCTTGGGGTGAATATAATTTCCAAATACCCGTTCTATTTCCATTAGCGTCCTCTCGACCTTTCATCTTAATTTGTTGATGCCCCGGATAATATTCAATATATTGTCCATCCTTACGCACAATTAATGGTCGAAATTCATCTTTTTGGTCGACTTCAACTGTAGCTGCATCTTCACACCCAACGAGAACTAGAAGTCCTAAAATCATCAAAACCGCACTGTTTAATCGAAAATATCTGTTCATTTTTGATATCGTTAGAGGAGTTACAAATTTAATGAAATCTGAGTCAATATCAGAATATTCTATATCCTTTCACGCAGCAATTAATTTGTACGAACGGAAATTGATTTGTGTCACATTTGATAATGTACCAAAAGAACTATCTTCGCAAGAAACTTAAGGTTATGAAAAAAATATTTCATCTATCTACGTGTAGCACCAATCAGCGAATTTTAAAAGAACTCGATTTTGGCAACGACGTTGAATTACAAGACATAAAAAGTCAAAATATTGATGAAACAACATTAGATTTTATCAAAGACAGAATTGGTTCCTATGAAGAATTATTCAGTAAGAGAGCTATGAAATTTCGATCAATGGGCTTGAATGAAATAACTCTTTCTGAGGCTGACTACAAAAAATACTTACTCGAAGAATACACATTTTTAAAGCGTCCGTTCATCGTCTTGGAAGATCAGGTTTTTGTAGGGAATGCAGCAAAAACCATTGCAGCAGCTAAACAAGCATATCACGGATAAATGAGCAAGATTTTTGGTGCTCACCTAGCCTTGCTTGGCGTAAACATCTTCTATGGCGCGAATCATTTGCTGGCCAAAGGTGTAATGCCGAACTATATGGGACCTAACGCGTTTATCTTCTTTCGCGTGGTGGTTACCACAGGTCTATTTTGGTTGCTTCACGCCTTATTCATTCGAGAAAAAGTAGCACGAAAAGATTTATTGCGCTTAGCAACTTGTGGTTTTTTTGGTGTTGCGATGAATCAACTCTTCTTTTTTAATGGTCTCGAACTGACCTCTGCAATAAATGCAGGCATTATTATGACTTCTACCCCAATATTGGTTGTCATTTTGGCCTTTTTCATTCTAAAAGAACCGATTACACAGGTAAAGATAATTGGGGTTTTACTCGGTGCAGTTGGTGCTATTTCACTGACCCTCGCTGGAAGAATGCCCGGTTTTGATTCTTCACTTGGAGACCTATTCATATTCATTAATGCTCTTTCTTTCGGAATTTACCTTGTGATTGTTAAGCCGCTCATGAATAAGTACAACCCACTCACCGTAATTAGTTATAACTTCCTTTTCGGACTAATATTTGTCCTCGCATATCCAAGTGTGTTGGACGAAGTTATCGCCACAAATTATGTAAGTTTTCCCGTTGAAATTTGGTTAAAAATTGGGTTTGTTATTATAGGCGCTACATTCTTTACATACCTTTTAAACATCTACGCATTAAAACATGTGAGTCCCAGCGTGAGTGGGAGTTATATCTACACACAACCCGTTCTTGTGATGCTATTCACCCTCCTTTTTGGATACATTGGTTGGTCGGCAGATTACAGCGGCGCCATAACCTTAGAGAAAATCGCCTACATGCTTATGATTTTTACTGGAGTTTATCTGATTTCTTTGGCGAGCAGAAGGGCCAGAAAGAAAACATGATGTAACAAGTAATTAATCATTCAACTTCAACACTGCCAAAAACGCTTCCTGCGGAACTTCAACTCGTCCTACTTGACGCATTCTTTTCTTACCTTGTTTCTGCTTTTCGAGTAATTTACGTTTACGCGAGATATCACCACCATAACATTTTGCAGTTACGTCTTTTCGAAGTGCTTTAATCGTTTCACGTGCGACAACTTTTGCACCGATAGCAGCTTGAATTGGAATTTCAAATTGTTGTCTCGGTATTAACTCCCGAAGTTTAACACAGATTTTCTTTCCTAAATCGAACGCATTACTACGGTGAACAAGCGCAGAAAGCGCATCTACTTGTTCGTGGTTCAATAAAATATCCAATTTCACGAGGTCGGAACGACGATAACCAATCGGAAAATAATCAAACGATGCGTAACCTTTAGATACCGACTTCAATCGATCATAGAAGTCGAAAACGATCTCCGCAAGTGGCATTTCAAAAGTGATTTCCACTCTGTCTTGCGTTAAATACACTTGATTCTTAAGTTCTCCACGTTTTTCAACACACAACGTCATCACCTGTCCAACAAAGTCAGATTTTGTGATTACTTGCGCCTTGATATATGGCTCTTCGATGAATTCAACAGCTGCTGGATCAGGAAGTTCAGAAGGGTTGTTGATGGTCACAGGCACATCCGGTGTTTTGCGCATGTAAGCAAAATAGGAAACGTTGGGAACTGTGGTAATAACTGTCATATTAAACTCACGCTCCAAGCGTTCTTGAATAATTTCCATGTGGAGCATTCCTAAGAATCCACATCGAAAACCAAATCCCAATGCTGCTGAAGATTCAGGTTCAAAGACCAACGAGGAGTCATTCAATTGAAGCTTTTCCATGGAATAACGCAACTCTTCAAAGTCATCCGTATCTACAGGATAGATTCCCGCAAATACCATAGGCTTCACATCCTCAAACCCTTTTACAGCCTCTTTGCATGGGTTTGCTACATTGGTAATCGTATCTCCAACCTTTACTTCTTTCGCTTGTTTAATACCAGAAATGATGTAGCCCACATCTCCTGCAGAAACAAACTGTTTAGGAACCAAGTCCATCTTCAAAATTCCAATTTCGTCGGCGTGATAGTCCTTCCCGGTATTAAAAAATCGTATTTTCTCCCCTTTCTTAAGAGTACCATTTAAAATCCTGTAATAAGCTATGATTCCACGAAATGGATTAAATACGGAGTCAAAAATCATTGCCTGAAGCGGCGCATTCGGGTCTCCAACCGGAGCCGGAATACGAGAAACAATAGCCTCCAAAATTTTATCAACGCCCAGCCCTGTTTTCCCTGAAGCGGGAATTACGTCATCTGGACTACAGCCAATCAATTCTACAATTTGATCTGTAACAGCTTCCGGTTCAGCCCCAGGAAGGTCCATTTTATTCAGAATAGGAATGATCTCCAAATCATGCTCTAATGCCAAGTACAAATTTGATATTGTTTGGGCTTCAATCCCCTGAGACGCATCTACAATCAACAGCGCTCCTTCACAAGAAGCGATAGAACGAGATACTTCATACGAAAAATCTACGTGACCCGGAGTATCAATTAAATTCAAGATGTACTCCTCACCATCCTGCTTGTAATTCATCTGTATTGCGTGACTTTTAATGGTAATCCCGCGTTCGCGTTCGATATCCATATCATCCAACGCTTGCTCCTTCATGTCACGATCAGAAATAGTTCCTGTCGTTTGCAATAGACGGTCCGCCAATGTACTTTTACCGTGGTCGATATGGGCGATTATACAGAAGTTACGTATGTTTTTCATTCAAATTCTATTATTTCCTTTAAAGTAAAAGGAGTGCAAATTTAAGTGAAAATTAGAAGAATAAAAGGTTAGTGACAGATTATAAAAGAAGTTTCGAATTAAAAGTTACATTCTACTTACAAGGGGTCTTTACATGTTGAACGTTTGTCTTATAAAGTCCGCTCGGCTAAACTGTTGTAGGTTCCAGGTTGTCCAAAACCTGAAACAGACAAAGTCCCTCTTCATGTTAAACAAATATTAAGTTCATCATCCTAAAAAGTTGAGAATATAGATTTTTTATTACTTTAGCAATCCGAAAGTGTAACAAGCTTGAAGAGGAGAGGTGTCCGAGTGGCTGAAGGAGCACGCCTGGAAAGTGTGTATACGTGCAAGCGTATCGAGGGTTCGAATCCCTCTCTCTCCGCTGTTGGACTTGTAAACTTTCAACAATTTTTAGTGTAAACAAATAAAAAAAGAACGATTAAAATTTAATCTTTGGAACATGAAAAAAGTAATTAGTTCAATGATGATTGCCGGAATGTTGACTTTCGGTATGACAACAGCAAACGCAGAGGAAACTCCTGCAAATGATTCGGTAGGCACTGAAATGGTAGCTGCCGACACCAATGGTATGGAAGAAGTAATGTCTTCAGCAACTGAAGAAGTTGAAGAGACTACAGTTGCTACAACTGGTTCTGATGAAGAAGCAGAGCAGGAGCCATTAGGGTTTGCTTCAGTTTTAAAGCAAAAATTCATCGAGGGTGATGCATTTTGGATGGGAATCGTATTGATCGCATTGATTATTGGTCTTGCACTTTGTATCGAGCGTATCGTATACTTAAACCTTTCCTCTATCAACACTAAGAAATTCTTGAATGACGTAGAGGCTGCGTTACAATCAGGTGGTGTAGAGGAAGCAAAAGAATTGTGTCGTAATACAAGAGGTCCAATTGCATCCATTTACTACCAAGGACTTGATCGCTCAGGTGAAGGAATTGAGGCAGTTGAGAAATCAGTTGTTTCTTACGGTGGAGTGCAAATGGGACTTTTAGAGAAAGGTATTCCATGGATCTCATTATTTATCGCCTTGGCACCAATGCTTGGGTTCATGGGAACTGTAATCGGGATGATTCAGGCCTTCGATAAAATTGTATCTGACGGACAAGTATCTCCAACAACAGTTGCGGGTGGTATTAAAGTCGCACTTTTAACAACTGTATTTGGTTTGATTGCAGCTATTTTCCTACAAATTTTCTATAACTACATCGTGTCTAAAGTTGACGCTATCGTAAATGAAATGGAAAATGCGTCTATCACATTGGTTGATATGATGTTGAAGTACAAAGTGACTTCTAGATAATCATTGTTTCACCTCGTTCGTTCTCGAACATAAAATATCCATTATTATGGAACAAGAAAAGAAATTGAATTTAATTGGGTTGATTATTCGTATCGCGATTATCGCTCCTGCTATCATATTCGGAATCATGGTTATGGGTTCTGGAGTAAATGCAGAAAGTGCGTCAACTGATATTGAAGCTCTCAAAGAAAGTGTGCATTTCAACGCTGTATTCGGAATAAGTTTTATCGCATTGCTCGGTTGTGCTGCCCTTGTATTAATTTTCTTCGGAATATTATTGGTAACACGTCCAGCATCTGCTGTAAAATCTATCTTGGGAATAATTATCGCTGCATTGTTTTTCTTTATAGCTTTCGGTATTGGGTCTACAGATACTGCTGAGTCGTTACGCGTTGATAGCTCCATTATGGTGAATCAAGCAACTATCGATTTTGCAACAGCGGGAATCTGGACGGCATTAGTTGCCCTAGTACTTGCTTCCGCAGCAGCATTAGGACTTGGATTTATACTCAAACTAGTAAGAAAAAATTAATTATGGCAAAGCGAGAAGCACCGGAAATAAACGCGGGATCGATGGCTGACATCGCTTTCTTGCTGTTGATTTTCTTCTTGGTGACGACTACTATGGATAAGGATACTGCCTATGCGCGGAAAATCCCGAAAAAAGTAGAAGTGATTGATCCTGAACCGGTTCAAAAGAAGAACATTTACAAAATCAGCATCAACAATAAGCAGAATATTCAAGCGCGTGACTCGATTATTAAACCGGAAGACATTGAGCAATTAAATAGTCGTATAAAACATTACTATCTTATTAACCGCGAGAAAGTGGAGGATAGAAATGTGGACTATCCATATTACTCGGTGGTAACCAAGGCATTCATTGACCAGCGTATCGCAGAAGCATATAATAAGCAAGAAAACTACGAGAAACTGTTGGAAACAGACTCAAAGTATGAAAAGTTTATTGAGCAAATGGATAATGAAATTGCCGAATGGAATAGAAAGAAGCGCATACTTGATTTGTACACAAAAGCCTCTGGTAAAAAAGAAATGCCAGAAATTGCGTTTCAAGCTCACGTTCGTTTAGAATCCTTTATTGATACTGATTACAGCGCCTATGTAGCGGTGCAATCTGAGGTTGAAAAAGCGGTTACTGAAATGCGTGATGAAGAAGCTCAAGAGCTTTTTGGAATCACATACACTTCTATGCGTCAGTACTACGAAACTAACCTTTTGGAGAAAACTCCAAAAGTTCAAGAGTACAAGGATAAAATGGATTTGATTGAATTGTTATTTCCACTTCGAATTATTGAGGTAAAACCAAAACGTTAAGAGTATGTCAAAATTTAAGAAAAATGATGGAAAAAAAGCGCCAGGTATCAATACTTCGTCGCTTCCAGATATTGTCTTCATGCTCCTTTTCTTTTTCATGGTAGCTACCACGACAAAAGAAATCGACCCAATGGTTAAGGTTCGCCCTGCTACAGGGATTGGAATGACTGATTTAACGCCATTCAAACAGCGAAGTGAGGTGGATTTCGTATACCTTGGTCAGCCCTTGAAGGGAGATGTAGATAAATTTGAAAAAGGAATTGCAGTGCAATACGACGGTATTCTTCACAAAGATGGCATCCGTCATATTGGCAAATGGAAACAAGATAAGTTTGCTACCAAACCAGCAGAATATACCGCTCCTCGTGAAGAAACAATGACTTGTTTCAAAGCGGATGAGCAAGTACCTATGGGTATTCTTTTCGAAGCGCGAGAAATTTTAGGAGATGCGAGCTTCTACACAATCGGTTATGCCGCTTCTGAGAAAGCTAATAACAAAGGATACAACATTCGTACACAATAAAATAATTAGAGGATCTAATTCATTTTCGTTTCCAAAGAACAATCCCATCAATAACACCATTGATGGGATTGCTGTTTAAAGAGTACTACTCAACCCTTAACACAGAGACCACTAAGGTTTAGCACAGAGAAATACAAACTTTATAACACACACTCTCTGTGAACTTTGTGCTAATACGTATAAAAGTCTTGATAGGCTCTGTGTTGAAAAAATGTCTTACTATCAACTAGAAAACAAAAAAGATTTGCGTTTCCAGAATAGTAATCCGATCAATAAGAGAATAGCAGGAACTGTTATTAAAACAGTACTTTCTTCCATCCATTTAGGAAAGCTTCCATTATGAAGCCATGAGATGTTCATTATATTATTGGAGGCATGAAGAACAATGCCTAACCAGACACTTTTAGTAATAACGAAAATCACTCCCAAGGCAATACCGAAAGCAATTAACGGAAGCAACTGAATATAGTTAAAATGTAGTAGCGCAAACACAAACCCACTTGTAACGATTGCGAGCCACTTCTTTCCCGTCGTTCGGATGAGATGGCGTAAAAGAAAGCCTCGAAAGGCAAATTCTTCAGCGATACCTGTTAAAACACCAATAATCAAAAGTGCACATACATAATTCAGCGTAGGCGCTTCGTTACCAAATAACGTAATCAATGTATTATCTGCATTTTGTTTTGTTGCACTTAATGCATCATATACCCCCAACCATTTAGTCACTTCCATATTAACCTCCGTAAATAATGGTAGGAGAAAAAACAGACATAAAAACAACAATGTGCCCCACAAAACTATACCCCAATAATTCTTTAAACGAAATAAAGACCAATCAAAAGACGGAGGATCTAAATAGTAATAAAAAATACCTGGAACCAAAAATAGACCAACCTGAAAAGGAAGGTAAAATAATACCATAAAGGCTACAGCGTGATTCTCCATGAGCAACTGAATATTATTCAATGGAAGATCTGGAAATAGTGCTCCCGCAATAGTTGAAAAGAGCATGGATAACAACGCAAACGTGACAAATCCTACTACCACTAGGAATAATACTTGGGCAAACGGCGAGTAATTATTAAAAGTAGTTCTCATGTTGCTAGTACATCTTTTCGTTGACTATCGAGTTTTAGTAAAATAAAGAACATAACACTAAATGCCATCATCGCTGAACCGCCGTAACTAAAAAATGGTAAAGGGATTCCGATTACAGGCAATAGCCCGACATTCATTCCAATATTAATGGCAAAGTGATAAAAAATAATCATAGCAACAGAGTACGCATATACACGCGCAAAACGACTCCGTTGGCGTTCTGCAATTATCACTAACCGTACAAGCAGCGTCGTAAATAAAAATACGAGCAATAGTGAACCTATAAATCCCCATTCTTCAGCATATACACAAAAGATAAAATCCGTTTCACTTTCAGGAACGTGATGGCTTTGCGGACTTGCTAAAACCGCTTGTTGGTATCCGTTTCCAGAAAACCCACCAGAACCAACAGCAGCTAGTGCGCGATTCCGATTATAATCTTTCCCATCTTTATCCTCAATTTTTCCTAACCATAAATCGATACGATCTTTTTGGTGAGACTGCAACACTTTTAAGTATCCGAACGAAACCGCACCAATTAATAAGATACTTCCAATATAAGAAATTAATACCACCGATAAAATCCTGCGCTTGGTTCGCGCCGTTGACAGCTGATTTGTTAGCAATGCGATAATAAGCCCTAAAACAGTCATAATAACCACCAACAAAGCCCATCCCGGAACATCAATAGAGGGTAAGAAATAAAAACTGTGCTTCGACTCAGCGAAATATAGGGTTATTATACTAAAGAAAATTACCCCAAACAATACGGGGATAAAGTGAACCCCAACCCATGTACTCTTATATCGAAGTCCTAAAAGGTTATTCAAGAAATACAAAATAATTGGGTCAAATGTAATTCCCTCTCGATACATTACAAAAAAGAATGCAGTGAAAACTAGAAAAGTACCGGTATCATTTTGAGCCAATATAAGTGACATCGTTCCAAACACTAATAATAAAACTTGAAAGACCTTTTTCTTAGTAATTTGCTTTATCCTTCCTTGCCCGATAAGAAAAGCTAACATTAATGCGGTTGTTACCTTGGCAAATTCAGAGGGTTGTATTCCAAAGGAACCAAACCCCAACCATGAGCGCGCACCATGGATAGGACGTGAGAACAACACGACAACCAACAAAAAGGTAACCACCAAGAAAGCGGCGGGTGTCAATTTTCGTATAAACTCAGAATCAATTAATGAAATAACGACTCCTAAAAAAATACCGATACCCATCCACATAATCTGTTTACCATATAGTGCCCGTATATCAAAAAGAAACGTCCGTTCAGGATTGTAGGCGGCAGAATACAAATTAACAAGACCCAAAAGCATCAATGCAAGAACAATGGAAGTCAACCACCAATCCCAATTACTTCTAACGCTATTTAGATTTCGACTCATTTCATAATTAAATTAGCATCAAGAATTCTGCGTTCTTTAATCGTATCAGATACTTCTCCTTTCAAATATTTCTCAATCATTAAACTTGCTATTGGGGCAGCCCAGGTTCCACCAAAACCAGCATTCTCAATGAACACAGAAATGGCTATTCTTGGTTTTTCGAATGGGGCATATGCGATAAATATAGAATGATCTTCTCCATGCGGGTTCTGCGCTGTGCCCGTTTTTCCAGCTACAATTATATCTTCTATCATTGCTCGTCTCGCTGTTCCCCCAGGTTCATTAACGGCTCTGCGCATCCCCTCTTGGACTGCAGAATAATGAATGCTGTCAACTAATGTAGTATGTTTGATAGAAAATTCAGCTCGAGATCCATTCTTCCCAATATTTTTAACAAAGTGCGGTGTATAATACCATCCACTATTCGCCATTATCACGGCAATATTCGCCATTTGAAGAGGGGTTAATTTGACTTCTCCCTGACCAATGCTAATAGACCTGATAGTAGACCATGCCCAGCGATGTTCCCCATACCAATTGTTATAAAAAGCAACATTTGGAATAACACCTGGACGGATTCCGAAAATATCCGTTTCCATTTTAATGCCCAATCCAAAACTATGCATATAGTTTTCCCACACATTCAACCCGACCTGTGCATCTCGAAAAATACTCGGTTGTTTTCCCTGCTGAATAATTCTTCTAACACAAAAATAAAAATATGGATTACACGAATATTGAAGGGCATCTGAAACTGAATTCGCTTGAGGATGCGGATGACAACCTACCAATCCCTTAGTACAAGGGAAGGAAGTGTTTTCAGTTATAACCCCTTCTTGCATTCCAATTAAGGATTGAACTAACTTTAAAATTGATCCAGGTGGGTACTCTGCTTGAATTCCTCGGTTAAACAATGGCAAAAGTTTGTTGGTATCGAGTAATGGATAATTCACACGAATATTTCGTGAGCCAACA
>JALQTG010000291.1 GCA_023264075.1 Crocinitomicaceae bacterium | reverse complement strand
GTACAGCAGCGTGCGCATTGAATGCAGCCAATGAAGTTACCGTTCAATCCTTCTTGGAGCAAAAAATTGGATTCTTAGACATCGCCAAAATTAATGAGGCGACAATGCGCGCCGTGGAATTGATCAAAAATCCAAAATACGATGATTTTGTGGTTGTAGACGCTGAGGCTCGGAAAGTGTCAATGGATTTAGTTGGTGGTTGTCATTTCTAAATTCAATGTTTGAAATATCTAGTAATTAAATAGCAGCTCCATTAGGTTATATAAATATTAATTATGTAACCATACTAGAAGTCGAAATCCGTGGTTCATTAATTGGGTCAAATCACGTCCCACTTCTTATTTAATAATCATTCAAGTTAATTTGGGATTTCAGATTCGCAACTAATTGATACGCCTTTCCTGTCAACCTTTTTATGTTTAACTTTGTTGATCATAAAAGAAAAGAATGAAAAAAATAGGGGTAAATGGTTTTGGCCGAATTGGAAGGTATTTCACGCGACTATCATTGGCGGAAAGTTCAATTGATGTGGCTGTAGTAAATGACTTGGCAGATATCAATACGCTTGCTCATTTGTTCAAGTTCGATTCAGTTCACCGGGGCTTAAACCATTCTTTTTCGATAGAGGGAGATACGTTGGTTTTTGAGAACGGAAAGAAAATTGTGTTTACGAATCATAAGAACCCAGCGGATATTCCTTGGGGTGAATTTGGTGTTGAAATCGTGATCGAATCAACGGGTGTTTTTCGTTCTCGGGATAAAGCAGAATTGCATCTTTCAGGAGGGGCGAAAAAGGTTGTGATTAGTGCCCCTGCCCAAGGAGATGATATTCCTTCTGTTGTTCTTGGTGTGAACGAGGAAGTTTTAAACACTCCTTTTAACGTGATAAGCAATGCTTCTTGTACAACGAATTCAGCGGCACCAATGATTAAAGTTATCGATGATTTCTGTGAGATTGAGAGCGCATATATTACAACGGTTCATAGTTACACATCAGATCAGCGACTGCATGACGCTCCACACTTAGATTTACGTCGTGCAAGAGGCGCAGCACAATCCATCGTGCCAACAACTACTGGAGCTGCCAAGGCATTGTCTAAAATATTCCCGAATTTAGTGATGGGTGGCTGTGGTATTCGAGTACCTGTCCCAAATGGCTCCTTGACTGATTTAACAATCAACGTTAAAGGGGAAGTGCCTTCTGTAGATGAGATTAATGCACGTTTTCTAGCAGCATCACAGGATGAACTTAAGGGAGTTTTATCTTTTATTGATGAGCCCATTGTTTCGGCAGATGTCATTGGAAACCCTTTCTCTTGCACGTTTGATAGCTTGTTAACGAGTACAGTGGGGAATATGATTAAGTTGGTCGGATGGTACGATAATGAAGCTGGATACTCGAATCGTTTGATGGATTTAGTGAAGCGATTGTAATATGGGAAAAGAAATTGAACGAAAATTTTTAGTTCACAAAGTATACTGGGAAGCCCTTGATAAATCGGAGGGGATAGAAATTCGCCAAGGATATTTAAATCGAACTCCTGAAAATACTGTCCGCATTCGCACCAAAGGGGCGGAAGGATATATTACGATTAAAGGAATAGAAGAAAACGGTATTCGTCCCGAATTTGAATATTCAATACCATTAAATGAAGCTGTTGAAATGTTAGATTTATTTTGTGATAGAGTTTTGTATAAGACGCGCTTTGAGATATTGCACAAGGGACATCTATGGGAGGTGGATGAATTTCATTCGCCTAATAAAGGATTGGTATTAGCTGAAATCGAATTGACAAATCCGGAGGAATCATTTGAACTTCCAGAGTGGGTGTCTAAGGAGGTGACGGGGCTGCCTGAATATTACAACGCGAATATGTTGTAATTGGCTATGTTTAATAAATTAAGAAGTAAGTACGATATGCAAATAGAAGTGTGGAGCGACGTGATGTGTCCGTTTTGTTACATCGGAAAAAGAAGATTAGAACAAGCATTGGAACAATTGGCTCCGGAAGGGGTGGAAATCACATGGAAGAGCTTTTTATTAAATCCTGAGTTGGAAACAGACCCTAAAAAAAATACGTTAGATTACTTAGCCGAAAACAAGGGCTTGTCCACAGAAGATGTCCGTGAAATGTTTGTGCAAGTAGAAGCCATGGCCAAAGAGGTAGGTTTAAATTACTCGTTGGAAAAAACTGTTGTAGCTAACTCTTTGAAGGCACATCGCTTTTTACACTATGCCAAGCATGAAGGAAAGCAACATGCAGCAAAAGAGCAAGTGCTCGCGGCTCATTTTGGTGAAAATAAAAATGTGGATGATAACGATGTGCTTTTGCAAATCGCTGATGCGATTGGACTTGATACATCAAGAACCCTTGAGGTTTTGAATTCTCAAGAATTTGAGGAAGGGGTTAAATATGATATTTATGAAGCGCATCAATTGGGTGTGAAAGGAGTTCCGTTTTTTGTTTTCAATAATAAATATGGCATTTCTGGTGCTCAGCCAGCTG
>JALQTG010000241.1 GCA_023264075.1 Crocinitomicaceae bacterium | reverse complement strand
CTTGGATGACATCAAACTAGAACCAACCAATTTCTGTATCGGAACGGCGGGTTACCCAGAAAAGCATTTTGAAGCAATGAACATGCAAACGGATCTTTTCTACCTTAAACAAAAGGTAGACGCTGGTGCGGACTATATTATTACTCAAATGTTTTTTGACAATAAAAAGTATTTTGAGTTTGTTGAAGCTTGTAGAAGTGTTGGAATTACTGTACCAATCATTCCAGGATTGAAGCCCATCAAGAATTTAAAGCATATTAGCTTCCTACCGAAGTTCTTTAACATCGACTTGCCTGATGATCTTTCGAATGAGCTGTTAAAATGTAAGACAGATATGGACGTTCGTAATCTTGGTGTAGAATGGGGTATACAGCAATCTAAAGAATTGAAGCAAGCTGGTGTACCATGCATTCATTATTATACGATGTCCAACTCAAAAGAGGTGAAAGAAATTGCTTCTGCCATTTTTTAATAGGGGGTTTGGTGTAAAAACTGTAATATTGGCGATATGAAAATTACTCATTTATATATTCTTATCTCATTCTTTTCATTTAACACCCTTGCTCAAGGGGATTATAAAGATTTCAAACTGACCAACGCCATTGTAGTGGCACAGCAAGATAAACCAGAAGATCGTTATTCGTTGGAAATTAACGTGCTTCAACTATTGGCATCGAGTGGGATAAACACAAAAGCATCGTTGAACATAGTGAAGCAAGGTGGTTCGCCGCTTATTCTTTCAGAAGACAGCATTCAAAAACAGGTGCTCAACGAAGGGTTTGATACGTACATGTTGATTTCAGTTCGAGGATACGATAAAAAGTTTAAGCCTTCTGAGAATGTATTGCAGTTAGAAGATGAGTTAAATGCAGGTCACCTTTTTCCATTGTATCGAGAGGAAGTGACGTCTGTTACGTTTTCTGTGACCTTCTACAGAAACAATATCCCTGTCCACAATGAACTTATTAAAACAGGAAACGTTGGTTCACGAGAAGCAGTAGTGAAAAAGTTTATTAAAAAACTGGATAAAAAACTACAGACGAGTTGGTTGTAAGCGAATGTGGCTTATTCGTTGACGACATAGATAAATTTGAGATCTTTATCTGTTCCTTCCTTAGTCCATTGGTCTGGATTACTTAAGGCAAAAAGCTGACCCTCTCTTATCATTTCAATATTCCAATTCAGATCTTCAATCTTAGGTTGTGATAGTTGCTGGTAAACGCAAGCAAAAACAACTACGTTTTCTCCTGGTTGTATTGTGTACGACTCTTTTTGATCGCAACATCCGGTAATAATTTCAATGGGTTCTCTAAAGTTGTTGGTTACCCGCTTTTCGTGATTATATCCTTTGATACAAGATGTTAAAACGACTAGGCTTACAATTAGAAGTATGCGGCTGTATTTTGTCATGGGTATAATTTGGTTAAAAACAGTTTATGCATTTCATAACGTCAGTACTATCTTAAAGGTTGGAATGAAGATGTATTTGTATTCATTCCTAATGATAGATTTCTGAGAGAGTTTCTTCTAAACGAGTATGTTTAAAAGCGAATCCTGAGTCGAGTAGTTTCGAATTATCGGCTTGAAGTCCGTCCAAAACAACGCTTGACATTTCACCCAGTAAAAGATACATCACAAATGATGGAACATTCGGAAGCCACAAAGGTTTATGTAATGTTTTCGCTAAGGCTTTAGTAAATTCTTTATTTGTTACACTTCCTGCCAATGCGTTGTACGCTCCATCCAATTCTTTTTCAATGGCATGCACGTATACCTCAACCATATCTTCCATGCTGATCCAGGGCATCCATTGTTTTCCCGATCCAAGCGGCGCTCCTACGTAATTATTAATAGTTTTTGCAATCGCAGGAACAGCACCTCCTTCTTTAGCAAGTACAACAGACGTTCTTATCTTTGCTACTTTTACGCGAACAGCAAACTTATCTGCTGCGGACTCCCATTTTTGAACCACCTGTGACAAGAAATCGTCTCCAAACGGGTCAGTTTCTTTATGTTTTTTGTCATAGTTTTCGTACCCATAACAATTGATGCCAGACGCAGTGATATAATGCGATAAATGGGGCATACTATCCAATTGAGAAGCCAGGAAATGAGTAGTGTCAACGCGTGAGTCAATTAATGCTTGTTTCCGTCTGTTTGACCAGCGTTTATCGGCAATTCCTTCTCCAACTAGGTTTATTAGTACTTCCACATTTTCTAACGCAGCAAGATCAATTCGTTTATCATTTGGATTCCATCCAAAGATATTTTTTTCTAGGTCTGCTTTTCTTGATAGAACACGCACATGATGTCCCAACTCTTTCAGTCGTTTAACGAGTGCGCGTCCAATAAGACCGGTACCACCAGCAATGAGTATTGTTTTTTGCGTTGACATTATCTTTTTAGTCTTAACAGCTGAGTCGGGAATTGGTTTTAGAAGATTATTCAAAAAATATGCGTCCATTTAACCATTCCGGGTCCAAAGTAGCGCCAATTTTCTTGTAGAAATTGATTGCGGGCTCGTTCCATTCAAGCACTTGCCAGTCCATACGTTTTACTCCTAGTCGCTCAGCTTCTTTCAGTAATTCATCGAACAGTAGTTTACCGGCACTCAGGCGTCTGAATTGCGGTTGTACGTATAAGTCTTCTAAGTAGAGACAACGTCCTTTCCAGGTGGAGTAAGAGATATAGTAGAGCGCAATACCAATGATTTTATCGTTATGAATATAAACAAAGCAATCACAGATGTTATCAACGAACAGATCAATGGCCAATTGTTCGGTTGTATTGATGACGGCCTCTGGTTCACGTTCATATTCAGCAAGTTCTTTAATAAGTCCAAGAATGGCCGTTTCATCTCCGCGAACCGCTTTTCGGATATAGTTATTTTGTTGCATGAAGTAAAGATAATGAAATGAATTCAAAAGCAGCGAAATGGAGTTCGCTGAGCCCTTGATTATAATCCGCCTAGGTTAAAGCGTAAACGTATACCCGCTGCAGTGTTCCCTGTTGGATAAGAGGTAGCTACTTTAGGATCAGTCATCATTTGATCATAGTACAGTGATATCGTCAAGTTCTTGTTGAACATATAATCCGCACTCGAGCGAATAGAGAGTACTCGTTGTCCAGCTGTAGCTTGGTTCGTGTTTTCCACAACCTTTCGTATGACTGTCAAGTTATCTCGGATGGATAAGTCAAACCGAACATTTAAATCAGATGGTTTCAATTTTTGTCCTCGGACCTTAAACGGCATTTTTACATTCGAGAATTTATACCCTGTACCTACAACGATTTCTGAACCAATCATTTCAGTGACTTGATTGTTGGCTAATGATAATGCCGCGTTACGCTCTTTGTTCCATTCAAACTTTGTCAATAAGCCGTTGCTTTTGATTTTCCAGGTTGCGTCAAATCCAATTAATGGGGAAAACCGTTCTGAAATAGTTATGTTTTGGACTTGTTGAGTTGGAATGAAGTTATTATTTAAATCGCGTGCTGTTAAGTGTCCGTTTTCGTCCTCTACAGCATTAAGATTGGTTTGCATTCCTGAAACGGTAACTGTAGAGGTATATCCGTGGCGTAGGGTAAAGTTTTGAACGAACTTCTCCATGCTTTTGAATTTAGACAATCCATTATAGGATATTTGCCAGTTGGGTAAAGGAATGTTCCGAAGTGGATTAATACTTTTCCCATCTACTGGTTTCCCTGAGAACGTAGATAGGAAAGCACCAATGATAACATCTTGTTGTGTTGGACTAAACCCTGAGTAATATCCACCCGAATCTACAAAGCTATAGGGGTTTCCTGTTCCAAGGAACTGTGATACATCCAAGCGAGCATTTCGAAGTCGATCGAAGGATTGAGAACGATAATCCTTACTCAAATTCTCAAAGGCAGATTGTAGGGAAATAGTAGTATAAGTAACATTCGTTGTTACGAATCTACTTTGTTGCTCAAAGTCTTGTAGGGAGTCATTGAAGCGATAAAACTCCGAACTATTGTTGGTAAAATTTCGTGTTAGGGTAAGATCTATTTTTAAGTCTTTCAATGGCTCCAAACCAGCACGTACACTGATGTTCTGTGAGTGCATGATAGTATGTTGAGTATTCAGTAAACTCGTGTCAACGATCCAATTCCTATCTGCTGCATAAGGCGCATATTCGAATCCTGTTTCGCGTCCAAACAGGTCACGTTGTTGTTGTCCAAATGCGAAACCTCGCATATTTGCATCTTGGAAGGAAGCCCCTTGCATTCCGAAAAGACGTGCTTCTTGGTTAAAACCTGGGAGGAGTATTCCGTCGTTCATGGTGTAGTTAAAAGAAACGTTTCTCAACGACATCAAGAGGCGTCCAGCGAATCCAGTAACTGGGTGGTAGGGCTTACCGAATTTATCTTCAAGTTCTTTCTTACGTTCATCCTTCTCCGCTTCGTTTTCATTTTGTTTTTCAAGACGCGGCTCTTTTTTTTCCAGTTTCTTCTCAATTTTTGCAACTAGTTTCTCGTGTTCAAATAATTCCTCCGGAGATAATTTATCGGTTTTAACTTTTTCCAAGAGAGCCTGTTCTTTTTTCAACTCTGCTACATCTCGTGAAAGCTTGTTGTCTTTACCGCCAGTTGAACGACCGCCCCCTCTTACGCTTCCGCCCACACTTCTTCTAGTACTTCGGCCTCCTTTTCCATCATTGATAATGCTTTGTAGAAGTTCCGATTTACGGTATAAATTCACCATATTGAACTGGGTCGTGAAATTCACATTTCGACTGTTTTGTATATTGTTACCGAAGGCTTCCATACCTAGGTTTGGACGATTCCATTCATAGGCCCCAGAGTAACGTATATTCGAGTTAATCCAATCTAGCACAGGAATTTTATTGAATGGTAACGTGTAGGCCACATTATATTGTTGATCAAAGCGCATAGCACGCCCCAATGTGTTCAACTGAGAGCGCACAGAATCTTGGAACTCTCTGTAAGAATTAGGGTTATCGCGTCGATTTACTTCTCCATCATTTTCATCGAATATGGATGCGTTATTCGCTGTATAATCAAACTTTAAATTACGGGTGATGTCGTATTTAACGTTGTATCGACGATTCCAAGTAAAGTTTTTCAGGTAAATCGGTTGGAATTCAAAATTGGTATTCGGGATGTTATTTTTTATCTGACGTTCATTGTAAGTACGCATCAAGTTATTTTGCATACTTAAACTCTTCGGTCCTAGATATAAGTTCGCATCTTTTGCCAAATCCCACCACTTCGATTTTTTCATGAATTTCACATTCTTAAATGGCTCGAAGAGTTTTGGGCTTCCGGTGTAATTATAGTTCAAACCACCTTTCCATATTTTCGTACGATCGTAGTTAGTTCTGAAATCCCGAAGCAAGTCCTCGCTATAGCTATAGTTCAGGGCAAAATTCGAAATACTCCAAATTTTAGCAGGTTTACCAGCTCCTCGTTCTTTGCGAACATTATTGAAGTTGAACGAACGTCGTTCATTAAAATCTTGTCCATCTTGGGCTCTTCTTCTTCGCTCATCCAAATCATAATCGGTTAGTTTCACATCCGGATTATATGGGTCGAACATTGGATTAACGACCCCAACAGAATAGGTATATAGGAACGGTGCTGAAACCCCCACTTTTTTACCTAAGAGTTGTCCTAATTGTGCATTGGCAGACACGTCAAGTGTCATCCGAGTATCTCGCTGGCGCTCGGCAACGCGACTGTCAACACTTCCCCAGTTGGTTCCGCTATATGTTCCAGCTAATTGAATATTGGCGAAGTCCGCGACCTGAACTTGAGCTCGCGCTAATGCTGCTGAACCACCTTCATTTTGGAAGTCTGTTAAGCGAAGTTCATTGACCCAAACTTGTCCACATTTCGGTAAACCATCGTCTGGTTGCCATGGGTGACCACCGTTTTGTGCCGGATTACGAATTCCAATCATCACTGTTTTGACGTCCACTAAGTTAGGATTCCCTTTTACTTTGATCAGACGCTTGGGGTGAACAACCGTGTTGTCTACATCAGAAGTTCCTTTTTGATGGTCTACTTCTTTGATGTATTCAATGTTGTATTGTACGTTTGAGCCAGGACTATCTGCCAAGTTATTTCGTTCTTTTTTCACAGCGAGTAGCTCATCGAAGACAATCCTCAAGTTGTTTTCTTCCGGCCAAATATCTTTATCCGAAGAGGCTCCCCATTGGGTGACTTTCAGTGGCACTTCGTATTCGTAATAGTTTTCCCTAAAGTCGGTACCTAAGCGCACAAAAACAGTAATATCATTATCAAAAAGCGGGTCAGTGGGTTCTATTTCTTCGGCGTGGATGAACATTTCAAGATTCTTGTACATGATCATATCCATTCCGATATTACGTGTTGCTGCACGCGCATCCCCGTCTCTTAGGTTACACACTTCAAGCGTCATTGCTTGTTCGTTCAACTGACGTTGAAACGCTTGTGAAGGATCCACTTCTCGCAAGATACC
>JALQTG010000205.1 GCA_023264075.1 Crocinitomicaceae bacterium | reverse complement strand
AATAATTAAATTCATCCATTTGTTTTATAGACTCCCAGCTGATAACTGAAATATCATTGCTCAATAAAGAGGTTATAAATGGTTCATACATTTCATGTGCATCCATATAGGTATGTCCATTTCCATGCGCCCAAATATATACTGGTGTTGGGTGGGAAGATGTTGCCTTATAAACATTTAACCACTGCCCATCATTTCCAGTGTAGTTTTGTATAGTACCGTACATAAGATTTAAATGGTATCCGTTTTCGGATACAGGTTCTTCCTGAGAAACTGGCTCTTCTTTTTTACAAGACACTAGCGTAAAAAGTATTAGCCCAAATATGAATAAGTTTTTCACGGTCTGTTTTTTGTTATAAACGGATTATATGGCAAATGGTTTAATGAGCATTTGTAATTACCTCATAACGTTTGGCAGCTATAATATCGACGCATCTCTAAAGATAATTGAATTCATTGAAAATGAAGTTAGCGGTGGAGTATAGATGCTGTTATGCACTTCTATACTTTATCGTAACCCATTTATGTCGTAGCGTGATACAAAATCCCAAACCAATCTAGATGTGTTTTGACCTTGATAATTAGAGCTAAACCAGACATGATCCCCTCCAATATATTTGTAATGTTCAACAGAGACTAAGCTGTCTCCCTGATCATAGACATAATGCTCAATTGTCGTTCCGCTGCTATTGTCGATGGTAACGGTTGGGTTAGTAGTTGTTTTGTTGAAGCTGATCCAATGATCAAGTGTGCTTTGTGCAGAGTTCCAGTCATTGCTTCCGTTATAGGGTAGAACACCGTCAGAAGTTCCGTGAAGATGAACTACTGGCATTGGGTGGCTTGTAGGACCTATACAATCTAACATAGAACCAGAAACGGATGCTACGGCAGCAATTAATTCACTTTTATAATTGGCTAATCCGTATGCCATCATTCCACCATTTGAATATCCTGAGGCGTATACACGCTCAAGGTCCACGTTATGTGAAGATGATATTTGGTTAATCAGAGCTTCAATAAACCCAAAATCGTCGGCGGTGCTTTTATTGTCACCTCCATTCGGACACGCATTCCAATGTGATGTTCCATCTACACAGCTCCCTTGCGGATATACGAGTATGAAGGTGTCAGATTCCGCTATTGAGCGCATATCAGCTTCCAGCATATATTCTGACGCACTACCACCGAACCCATGAAAGTTGAACATCAAAGGTACTGCGGTTCCACCGTCATATGAACTAGGTACGTAAATCACGTATTCTCTGTCTAGGCCATCATGCACAATTGTCTGCGCATTGGAATTTGAATAGCAAGATCCTGGTTCGTTATTTGATTCTTTCTTTTTGCAGCTAACTATAGCAGCTGAAAGGACGATCAGAAGTACAAGTACTTTTTTCATTTTTGAAAGTTTATTAGCGTTAACGTTACTTCGTGTAAAATATTGTGCATAACGTTTTGACACTTGGCGCCGGTTTTTCTGTATTGCGCCTGCGGCAGAAAAATGGAGTTAAGCGTTTGTTAGGTGGATTAAGGATCATTCGATTCTTTGAAATTTGACTTCCATTTCCCATTTTTTATGAACGTTAAACCTTTTTTTCATAAAATTCATTCCAAAGAAAGGTAATGCAAATGCGTCCGCGATTAATGAATAACCAAATCCTTCTCCTCCTGGGAATTGTGCAATAAGCGAAACCCCAACTCCAAAAAAGAAACTACCAATAGTGCTTCCTATAATTTTTGTAGCCAAAATTGGTTTTTTTACGACTCGAATATCACTAATTGTAACAGTATCGGAATTTATTCGGATCGTTTGTTCATTGACAATATGTACTTTTCCTTTGTAGGCACTAGAATCTAATGTTTTCACTACAATAATCTTATTTTCCTTTATTCTCTTTTTTCTAGTATTCAAGACCCCTTCCTTATGGAATTGTAAAAACGGTATTGAATCCCTGCGATTAATTTCATCACTTTTTGTTTCACGTTCTGCATAAAAAATAGTTTCAATATTCTTGCGTTTGATTTTTCGTGGAACAGAACAGTCTTCGCAACACATTACATAGGTGATTTTTCTATTTGATTTATTTATAATTTCACCCTGGATAAATTGTCCATCTTTCAGTTTAATGCTATCGCATGTAATACTATTGTTTTGTCCGAAGAGGAGAGCAGTCTTTACTAGTAACAAGATTACCAATGTATACTTCATATACCTTAAAAATTGATTCGATTCAATTTGCAGAGTTTGCCATTTCATAATTTACACCTAACGGTTGGCGGCTAAGCGGTCGTTTTAATGCCGCTTAGCTGCTGTTAGTAGTATAATTTTTATTTATCTCTCTTTATTTTTTTTAGCTTCTCTTTAGTGTATGGAAGACCGCCTAGTTCAAGACATTTCTCAAAATACTTAGCCGCACTCTCCTTGTCTTCTCGAGCCAGATAATAGTCTCCCATGGAGTCATATACATTGTAACTTTCAGGATAAAAATGAATGTTCATATAAAAGAAAGCATACGCCTTTTCATACTCTTTTTCACCGAGTAGCCAGTACGCCATTCCATTAAACATTTGTTCTTCGGGTTTGGCGTCATATCCCATTTTTTCAGAGAGCATTGTGTAGTGATCAATTAAGATTTCGCTCCATTCTTGTCCAGTTCTCGTTGTACCGTCCCCGAATAATTCATTGTAGCATTCACATTCATACCAGGAGTACATGTGTCTGAGAGCGTCATATTCAGAGATCAAAGGGACACTTCCATGTGAGTCATTTTCGTAGTAGTTCCATTTGAAATCAAGACCATTTATTGGATTTTCTTCAAGCTTTGTACTGAACTCAATGATTGACCTTATATGTTTAGACGCCTCATTAGTATCGCTCATGATTGTCGAATACTCCATTCCCTCTTGCATTGTATTGGCAATACTGACATACAATGATTTATTGTCGAACTGAGTTTCCTGAAATACAGAGTCGGCTTTTCCTAGCATCTCCTGCTCATTCCACCATAAGCTTGGATCAATAGCAATATAGTTCGTAAATAAGTATGGACGATGAAGTAGAGTATTTATCACTGTTAAACCGCCTAATGAGTGACCAACAAATAGTTTATGGTTCGCTACAGGGTAGTTTGATTCGATATAAGGCATTAATTCTTTCTCTATAAAATCTAAGAATCGATTGCCTCCGCCTGATTCTGGGCGATCTTTTACCATTGATGGAGACAAGTCTCTCGTTCTGTTAGCAGGACTATTTGGAATTCCCACAGTTATCATTCTTGGTATTTTTTGATTACCATTAACTGAACTTAGTTGTTTAATCAGTCCAGTAACCGAATGAAAATGTGCATCACCATCTAGTAAATAAAGAACTGGTAATTCTCCATTAAAGGATGAGTCTAGAGTTCCTTCTGGCGCGTGAATCCACAAAGCTCTTTCTTCACCCAAAATTTCGGAATATAGTGAGTCAATATGACCAATGATTATCGCGTTGTCGTTCTGAGCGAATGTACAGAAGGAGATAATTGCAAACAGTATGATATTAAGTGGTTTTTTCATGCGAGATAATTCAATTACTACTAACTTATGTACTTCCTTACCTTTTGAGTGCATGTCCAACATAAGTTAGTTAGACTACCTTACCTTTGGAAGGTATTCAAGAATGATAAAATAACTATTATTCACAAATCAACCCTTACATATTCCTCCTATACTGCCCTCCTACTTGGAACAACGCATTGGTAATCTGACCTAGAGAACAATACTTAGTTGCTTCCATTAATTGTTCAAAGATATTTTGATTTTGCACGGCGGCTAATTGAATTTTATCTAACCACTCCGCTGCTTCTTTTTCACGGGCTACGTGTAAATCCGCTAACATATTGATTTGATACTGTTTTTCGGACTCCGTTGCGCGGATTACCTCTTTTGGAAGTACCGTTGGTGAACCTTTTGAGCTTAAGAACGTGTTTACCCCGATGATTGGGAACTCACCTGTGTGTTTCAATGTTTCGTAGTACAACGATTCTTCTTGAATTTTTGAACGCTGATACATGGTTTCCATTGCTCCCAAAACTCCTCCGCGTTCTGTAATCCGGTCGAACTCTGTCAATACCGCTTCTTCTACCAAATCAGTTAATTCCTCAATGATAAAGGCTCCTTGTAATGGGTTTTCGTTTTTCGCTAATCCCAATTCACGGTTAATGATCAACTGAATGGCCATTGCACGACGTACAGACTCCTCTGTTGGTGTAGTAATGGCTTCATCGTAGGCGTTGGTGTGCAAAGAGTTACAGTTATCGTAAATCGCATACAACGCTTGTAATGTGGTACGGATATCGTTGAAATCAATTTCCTGCGCATGCAACGAACGTCCTGAAGTTTGAATGTGGTATTTCAACATTTGCGCACGTGGATTCGCACCGTATTTTTCGCGCATGGCTTTCGCCCAAATTCTACGAGCAACGCGGCCAATCACGGCATATTCTGGATCAATACCATTGGAGAAGAAGAACGATAAGTTTGGTCCGAATTTATTAATATCCATTCCTCTTGATAAGTAGTATTCT
>JALQTG010000131.1 GCA_023264075.1 Crocinitomicaceae bacterium | reverse complement strand
CCGCCCCGCGTTGAAGTAAACTTTTAGCAATCGCAAAGCCCATTTTCCCAGAGGAATGGTTCCCGATGAAACGCACGGGATCAATCCGTTCGTAGGTTGGACCGGCTGTCACCAACACTTTTTTACCGTGTAGGGAGATTGACTGCTCAAAAAAGAATGAAATTTCTCGCACAAGATCATTGGGCTCCATCATTCGACCTTGACCTTCGAGTCCGCTCGCCAAAAATCCGTGTTGCGCTGGTGCTATAAGTACACCATGCTGGGCTAATTGCTCTAAATTTTGAGTCGTTGTGGGATGTGCATACATGTCCAAGTCCATAGCCGGTGCGATTAAAACAGGACATTTCGCAGAAAGGTAAGTTGCCAATAAAAGGTTGTCGCAATTCCCATGTGTCATTTTGGCTAACGTATTGGCGGTAAGCGGTGCAATGACCATCACATCTGCCCACATACCTAACTCCACATGGTTTGTCCAAGTGCCGTCTTTCTTATTCCAGAAGTCAATATAGACCGGATTCTGCGACAATGTAGCCAAGGTCAGCGGACTCACAAAATCACAAGAGGCAGGTGTCATTATACATTGAACATCTGCCTCTAATTTTTTTAACTCTCTTACGAGAAGTGGTATTTTGTAAGCAGCTATACCCCCGGTCACTCCAAGAATAATGCGCTTTCCTTTTAACATGGTGTGGATTTACTCCTCTAATTTACGTTGGTAAATTTTGTCTTCCAACAATTCTTGGATAGCCATAGCTACTGGCTTAGGAAGTTTCTCATAAAAACGAGAGATTTCAATTTGCTCACGGTTTTCAAAAATCTCTTCTAAGTTATCTGTAGAAGAAGCAAACTCCTGAAGTTTACGTGTCAATTCTTCTTTGAGCTCCACGTTAATTTGGTTTGCACGCTTCCCTAACATAGCGATTGATTCGTATACGTTTCCAGTTTTCTCCTCGATATCAACTACATCACGGGTAATTGTTGTACGCTCGGCTGTGCTATTTTTAAAGCTCATATTGTTATCTATATTTATTGTAAATCTTTTAGTTCCTTATCTGCTTTGTTCAAGGTTTCTTTTGCCTTTTTCAAAAGCGTTGATTCAGGATACATTTTTGCAAATGTATGATATCTTTCTATTGTTTCCGATAAAAAGTCCATTTTTTTCTTTGTGGAAAGGGATTGCGACGACGCATAGGCATCTATAATTTCGTTGTAAGCTAACCGTTCATCCACTTCTTCCAACATCGCCAACGTGTTTTTATAGTAATTCAACGCGCGATCTTGGTAACGTTTCTTTTCGAGGTCTACCTTATAATTTTCATAAATCGACAGCACCTCCTCCAGGCGTTCCTTCTTTTTACTGAAAATACTTTTGGAGGCTAAAATGTAGCCATTCTGCAACATGATGTACGCTACCTCCTCGCGTTGTTGCGACTGCGGATAATCTTCAATAAAAGCTCTTCCAGCTACAACAGCTGCTTGATACCGCTCTGTCTGCGCATACAATTGCACAGACAAAAACGCTTTATTTTCCAACTTCAAGCGTAACTTATCCATGACTTGGTTACAGCTATCTACTAATTCACTCTCCGGATAACGCTGTACAAATAGTTGCAGTTCGTTGAGGGCAATCTCTGTTTCTTCTTGATCTAAGGGAGCCGCCGGAGAATTCTTCACCGAACACATGGCACTCATGAAAAGTGATTCCTCTGCTTTGGTACTGATTGGAAAGCGATTAACGAAATTGCTAAAATAGTATCCCGCCATGTAATAATCTTCAATCGCGTAATAGGATTTTGCCAAACGGTAGTAAGCAATCTCCCCTCGTCCATCTCTCGGGTACCGCTGATATACTTGTTCATACAGTACTAAGGCCCGGTTGTAGGACTTGGATTCATACAAGGACTCAGCTTTCGCTAATTTCACATCGTAATCGTCGCTTTTAACAATTTCATTGTATTCCCCACATGCTAGCAGCATGAGCGCCAGAGCGGCAATTCCAAATAAACTCTTCCATTTCAACATTCCTGCAAAAATACAAGGAAAAATAGAAATACCACTTGCTAATGAAAAGTTTAGCATATTTTTTCATTTGCCGTTACGGCAATTGGACACTTGTGTTGGTTGAATTAACGCACGTCTTCTCTTAAATCGGCTTGTTTACTTGACTGTCTGCACATCTTTCAGTACCGCATTGTAGATGTTTTCATACACCGGCAAGATTTCTTCCAAACTAAATAGTTTGGATTGTTCCCGCGCATTGGTCTTGAACTGGTTCAACGTGGCCTCGTTTGAAAGAATTTTAATGGCATTTTTCGCCATTCCATCCACGTCACCGACATTGGACAAATACCCTGAATAGCCGTCCTTGTTCACTTCTGGAATACCTCCCGTATTTGAGCTCACAACAGGAATTCCCTCCGCCATCGCTTCCAAGGCTGCTAATCCAAAACTTTCTGTTTCTGAAGGCAACAAAAACAAATCCGTCAACTGCATCAATTTCGCTGCATCCCGGATCTTACCTAACGTAATCACACGACTACATACTCCTAACTCACGGCATAATCGTTCTGCATTGTAGCGATCAGGACCATCACCGATTAACATCAAACGCGATGGAATAACATCGTTTACGCGCTTAAAGATTTGAATGACATCCTCCACTCGTTTTACAGGGCGGAAATTCGATACATGGCATAAAATACGTTCGCCATCTTGCGCATATTTTCTTCTTCGTTCTAACAATTCTGCTGCTGGAACTACAGGAGAAGCCTGAATAAAATTCGGCACTACATGAATTTCACGGGTCGTATTGAAATGGGTAAAGGTATCTTTTCGTAAGCTCTCTGAAACGGCCGTTACCGCGTTCGATTTGTTGATGCAAAATGAAATTACTGGTTCAAACGACTTATCCTTACCCACGAGTGTAATATCGGTTCCATGCAGCGTCGTAACAAAAGGAATCCTAATTCCATGGCTTTCTAAAATCTGCTGTGCCATATAAGCCGCTGAGGCATGTGGAATAGCATAATGTACGTGCAACAAGTCTAAGTCTTCATGTTTTACCACATCCACCAATTTACTCGCTAATTCTGTCTCATACGGTTGGAATTCAAACAAGGGATAATTCGACACCGCTACTTCATGGTAAAATATATTTTCTCGGTAGGAGCCCAAACGAACTGGCTGTGCGTAGGTAATAAAGTGTACTTCGTGCCCCTTTTGCGCTAACGCCTTTCCCAGTTCCGTAGCTACTACTCCACTCCCACCGAACGTGGGATATAATACAATTCCTATTTTCATAAACTCCGTTTCTTCTTCCTATGACAGCACAAAACTATCCTCCTTAAAACACCAGAACCGTGATTATGTTTAGTCCTGGGTGTACCCGCGCCGAAGATAGTGTATTTTAAGAAATCGGAAGGAAAAAACGACTTCTTTGCGGATTCATGGCGAGCTACAAAAAAAAGCAGCGTACTTATTCAGTACGCTGCCTTCTTTACTCAACTTATAATTACTTGAATTTCAAATCAAATCGATCGAGCTCCATCACTTTTGTCCATGCGGCAACGAAGTCATTTACAAACTTCTCTTTCGAATCGTTACTTGCGTATACTTCTGCAAGCGCTCTTAATTCAGAGTTAGAACCAAAAATTAAGTCCGCACGTGTTGCTGTGTATTTCGCTTCACCTGTTGCACGGTCCGTACCTTGAAATTCTTCCTTCGTATCAGAAGTCGCCTTCCATTCTGTGTCCATGCTTAATAAATGTACAAAGAAGTCGTTGGTCAACTGACCCGGGCGGTCGGTCAGCACGCCATTCTCGGACGCGCCGTGGTTGACTCCCAGCACG
>JALQTG010000040.1 GCA_023264075.1 Crocinitomicaceae bacterium | reverse complement strand
TGGACGCTTTTTCGAATTGAACTTCTTTTTACCTGTTGAGACTTTCCACTCTGGTGCCTCTCCAAGATGCTCAGGCATGACCATTCGAGGAACAGTAGATCCGATCAAATCCTCAATCCGTTGGAAGCGCTGCATGTCGCGTTCGTTGATTAAAGTTACCGCCTCTCCTGTAGTGTTAGCTCTGGCTGTTCGCCCCACTCTGTGGACATAGTCTTCCGCATCTCCAGGCGCATCGTAATTGATGACCATGTTGATCTCTTTGATATCAATTCCGCGACTCATCACATCGGTAGCAACCAACAAGGGAATTCGTCCTGAACGGAATCCTCGCAAGGTCTCTTCTCGTTCTTCTTGTTCTAAATCAGACGATATACCGGAGGCCTTGTACCCTTTCTTTACCAAATATCGAACGATATCGTTCACTTTACTTTTGGTGGAAGTAAACAAAATAATGCGCTCGTAATCCTTGCGCTCTTTAAGTAATTCATGAATTAATGGATTCTTCTGGTTATCGTGTGCTAAATAAACTTTTTGGTCAACTCCTTCTGCAGGTTTGGACAATGCCAAATTGATCTCCACTGGATTTTTCAGCAGATTCCGCGCTAAATCGCGAATCGATTTCGCCATAGTGGCACTAAATAAAAGATTTTGTCGCTCTGCGGGAAGATGATCCATGATTTTCTTTAAATCATCGTAAAATCCCATGTCTAACATTCTATCTGCTTCGTCAAGGATAAGGTGTTTCACTTTGTCAAACTTTACGTAACCCAATTTCAAGTGAGACAGTAACTTGCCTGGAGTAGCTACAATGATATCCGTTCCATTCGTTAACGCTTGTTTTTCTTCTTCAAAATCTTTTCCAGAACCACCACCATACACAGCTTTAGAACCAACAGAAATAAAATACGAAAGCCCTTGAATTTGCTGTTCAATTTGAATAGCCAATTCTCTTGTAGGGACAACTACGAGCGTATCTGTACTCATATCCGTTTTACCAACTAGCTTATTTAAGATGGGAAGGATAAAAGCAGCAGTTTTTCCTGTTCCCGTTTGGGCACACGCAATCATATCACGCCCTTCTAAAATCATTGGGATTGCCTGATCTTGTATGGGCGTGGAATTCTCAAACCCCATACAAGCAATTGCTTCTTGAAGTTCGTCTGATAAATTTAATTCTGCAAATTTCATGTTTTAAAGATAGAAATTAATCTCGGTTGAATAGTTCGAAATTCGAAGATTAAACCTCGAACCCTAAACGTTGAACCTTTTAACCCCTATGAAATAATATCCGGATTAGAAACCATCTCCTTATCCGAATAGCGCACCTTCGCAATCTTATAATAAAAATAGCTCACCAACGCTGCGCCGACATCTGCTATCGGGAAGGCCATCCAGATTCCATCCAACCCAAAGTACAGAGGAAGGATTAACACGAGTGGGATGAGAAAGAAGCCTTGTTTCGTTAACGCAAGTAAGAGCGCAGGAAGTGCGCGACCAATAGCTTGATAATAGGCGCTAATGATTAAGCTCACTGCCAGTAAAGGAGTCGCTAAGAACACGATACGAATAGCGTTCCCAGAATCCTCAATAAGGCCGGTATTTGTTGTGAACAACACCGGAATTTCGTGGGCGAATATCATCAACAACACAAAGATTATTAGGGCGAATGCCGTGGCCCAAACAATTGCTAATTTAACGATGTCGCGCACCCTATTTTTAAACTTAGCCCCAAAGTTATAGCCAACGATGGGCACAAATCCTTGCGTGATACCCAACACTGGGAAGTTAGCGAACATCAATACGCGATTGATAATTCCGTACACAGATAACCCTTGCTCTCCCCCATAATAAAAGAGCGAATTGTTCAGCACTGTGGCCAAAATACTGATAACTCCTTGACGCGCGAACGTAACAGCGCCCAATGAAGCGATTTCACCAATTATTTTGGGCTTTATAATGAAGTATTTTGCTGCAAACGACAATTGACTTTTCCCTAGAGAGAAATGATACAAAGCAAACAAAGCGCTTCCAACGAACGAAATTGTAGTAGCCCAAGCCGCACCCGCTAACCCCATATCGAAATAGACGATTAGAACAGGATCCAGCACTAAATTCAAAACTGCTGGAATAATCATGATGATCATGGCAATTTTGGGATATCCTTCAGTTCTAATCACATTGTTAGACATCATACTCCATGCAAGAAAAGGAATTCCAATCAAAACAATTCCAAAATACTCCAAGGCAGGACCATGGATACTCCCATTTCCTCCGAACAATCGAATCACCTCATCACTGAACGCAAAGCCAGTGAGGACAAAAAGGAGTGCCAATGTAACGGTCAGCATTACTTGGTTTCCAAATGTAAAATAAGCCTTCTCCTTATTGCTATCTCCTAGTGCTCGGGATAAAACAGAAGCTCCTCCAACACCAATAGCCATACCTATACTTGCTATTAAAAAAGTAATTGGCAGTACCACTGTAATAGCTCCAATTCCATCAGCACCTACAAAATGTCCAACAAATATGGTATCCACAATGCCATAAATAGACATCACCAATATACCGATAGAAGCTGGAAAAGCCTGCTGCCGCAATAATTTTCCCAGTGGTTGAGTACCAAACTTGTCTGCTTCTCTCATGTGTTATCTAACAATGGGTATCAGGAATTGTTGGGCCGATCTAAATCTGACAATAAAAATCGATAGGTTGTTCCGTTATCTCCTGTCTCACGTGAATATTCTCCATCCAATTGTTCGGTAAATATATCAATTAATTGGAGTCCAAAAGCACCTTCTTTGCGAGACTTCCAAGTACCATTATCGCTGTAAACAAGTTCAAATCGACCGTCATCATGTTTCGTAAAAAAAATGCTGATTTTTCCATCACCCTCGAAAGCATGTTTCAACGAATTAGAAATCAACTCATTTATTATCAAAGCCAATGGAGCAATCGTTTGTGAACCGATTTCTTCAGTTTCCATGATCAAGTTGAACAAAACTTCTCCGGAAGTCACCGAAGAAGACAACATGTCATCAATCAACGTAGTGAAGTATTCTTGTAAATTAATACATGAAAGCTCATCGCGTTCGTACATTTTTTGGTGGATCAGCGACATAGTCATGATTCTTGAAATCGCGTCATTGAAACTTTTTCGGGCTTCTTCTGATTTCAATTCTTGGGATTGAATACGCAAGAGACTAATAATCACTTGAAGGTTATTTTTTACACGATGATGAATTTCTTGAAGCAATACTGTTTTCTCAATATGTTGTTTTTCTACAACTATTTTTTCTGACTTCAGTTCTTCAAACGCATTCGATCGCATATTTTCGGCATATTCATTTACATCAATAAATTGCTTTACGATGAACCCTATGATGACCATGGCAAATGCAAACTCAACGGACATCACCCCCCATTGAAGTTCCGTGACTAAATGAATATTCAATAAGTTCGGATAAAATAACGTATTGAAATAGATGATGAAAATCGTTGCAGTTAACAACAAAAAGAAATATCCAAGCCAGCGACCCAATGTAAAAAACATGTAAAGCACAATTACGAGCATCCAGATGATTTCAATGATGTGTACAACATTCGGAACAGTAAATACTGAACCAATGATAATTAATGTTGTACCTAACATCAATAAAACAGATACGAGTTTAAACTTTCCATAAATGCGCATATAAATCAACGCGCCGATAACCAAAGAAAGTACACCAACATAAAAGGGATAGAAAGTATCATTTGCGAAAATAGAGAGCACAGTTACCACGCCAATTACCAATGTGAACATCCAGCATATCTTCCACGTCAGCGCAAAACGGGCTTTATCGTAAAAGTCTTCAAAATCATTTTCTGGAACAGTAAACAAGTGCTTCATAGTAGTTAGCGACGAGCCGAAGATAAGCATTATCAAAGAAATTGCTTTAACAAAAAAGATAAACTTCTGTTAAGGCTAAATAGCATTAAATAATTAATTTCACCAAAAAAAAGACCTCATGGACACAATCAATTGGAAAACAGTCAAAGAATACCAAGACATTACATATAAAAAATGTGATGGAGTGGCACGTATTGCTTTTAATCGGCCAAACGTGCGTAACGCATTCCGACCGAAAACTGTAGGTGAATTGTATGAGGCATTTCTGGATGCGCGCGAAGACACTTCCATTGGCGTAGTTCTCTTATCTGCAGAGGGTCCTTCTACAAAAGATGGAATCTATTCATTTTGTAGCGGTGGAGATCAAAATGCGCGTGGTCATCAAGGATATGTGGACGACGATGGAATGCCACGCCTCAATATTTTAGAAGTTCAACGTTTGATTCGTTTCATGCCCAAAGTGGTGATTTGCGTAGTTCCTGGATGGGCAGTAGGAGGAGGTCATAGTTTACATACCGTGTGCGATTTGACATTAGCGAGCAAGGAGCATGCTATTTTCAAGCAAACAGATGCCGACGTTACTAGTTTTGATGGAGGGTATGGCTCTGCTTATTTGGCGAAAATGGTCGGTCAAAAACGTGCGCGTGAAATCTTCTTTTTAGGAAGAAATTACTCGGCGCAAGATGCGTTTGAAATGGGAATGGTAAATGCAGTAATTCCGCACGCAGAATTGGAAGATACGGCCTATGAATGGGCACAAGAAATCTTAGAAAAATCGCCGACTTCAATAAAAATGCTCAAGTTCGCTTTCAACTTAACGGACGATGGGATGGTAGGACAACAAGTGTTTGCTGGAGAAGCAACGCGACTGGCTTATATGACCGATGAAGCAAAAGAAGGAAGGAACGCATTTTTAGAGAAAAGAAAGCCAAACTTTAAAGATATTAAGTGGATACCTTGATGGTTTTTGATTCATCTATTTCACTATGTAGTTGAATAATTAGAATCGAACCCCTTTCTTCAATGCCACAAAAAATGGATTAAACAAACTCTCTTTATTATAAACGAGCGGTTTATTCGTTTCCACATTCACTACTTCACCTCCTACAGCCTTGTAAATCGCATGTCCTGCGGCGATATCCCATTCCATCGTAGGAGCAAGTCTCGGATATACATCCGCTTTCCCTTGCACTAAATCGAAAAACTTCAATGCAGAACCCATTTTAGCTGAAGCTACTTGACCATAATTACGTTCCACTTTGTCGATGAGCGACCTTAGGTTTCCTGCATAATGACTTCGGGATGAAATCACCACGACAGGGTCATTGACTCCTGATACTGGAAGCAACTCTTTCCAAAGTGTAGGGTTCTCAAACTGCTCAAACGTGAAAATAGCAGGCGTAACATCGGCACCACCAATTATTATGCGTTTGGAAACAGGAGACGCGATGACTCCAAAATGCGGTTGCTGGTTTCGTATTAAAGCAATGCTAACCACAAACTCCCCATTTTTACGCACAAATTCTTTGGTACCATCCAATGGATCAACGCACCACGATTCTTTCCAATTTTTGCGAATCGCATACGGTTTCTTTGTGGATTCCTCTCCTGTAATTGGTATTGATGTTGGCGCCAAATACTGGGCAATAATATCAGACGAAGTAAGGTCTGCAATGGTCACAGGACTCCCATCACCTTTCAAGTTAGTAGAGAAGTCTGTTGCGTAAATCTCCATGATTGCCTCAGAAGCTTTGATAGCTGCAGCTATTGCGCAGTGATATTTAAATTCAAGCTTATTCATTTACGAGAGCGTCTGCTAATGAACTTGCGCCTATTCTAAAATAATCTGGATGGCAAAAACCTTCTCCAAGCATTTCGTGAACAATCGTGTAATATGTCAAAGCATCTTCTTTTGATCGAACTCCACCGCTCACTTTAATCCCGATTTTTCGAGCAGAGATTAGTTGTTCCTCTTTCACCACTTCACACATAGCTTGAACAGCTTCAGGTGTAGCACCTATATCTACCTTACCTGTTGAAGTTTTTAAAAAATCAGTCCCACCCTGTATCGCCAATCGAGCAGCACGTTGAATGCTTCCCACATCTTTCAATGCACCCGTTTCAAGAATCACTTTCAATTTGGATGTACCAATAACCTCTTTTATGGATTTTATTTCATCCACCACCAACTGGTCATTACCTTGCAAAAACTCCCCCAGATTGATGACTATATCTATTTCATTCGCCCCGTGTTGAACCGCTAGTTTAGCTTCCAAGGCTTTCACTTCTAGAAAGCTTTGAGAAGCGGGAAAACCGGCTGCCACCGCAGCGGTAGCAATTGGCTTCTGTCGTAATAACGAACTCACCAAAGTAGAAAAATTAGGATACACACAAATGGCAGCTGGAACAAATCCCTTCGATTGATACGTCAAGACCGTGCTCACTAGTTGACGAACAGAATCTTCTGTATCGCTGATACTGAGTGTCGTGATGTCTAAAAATTGAAATAATTCTTTATGAGTAGGTCGTTCCATGGAGATTTTTGGGCAAAAAAAAGTCTATCACTTGGATAGACTTTTTATACTAATTTGTTTCATTATTGGAGAATAAAGCTAATTGGAATACGACATCGCGCACGCACCGACTCACCTTTTGCTTCAGCAGGGGTCCATTTCGGCATCGAAGAAACCACTCGCTTCGCTTCTCTATCAATTTCTTTCGAAACACCACGTAAGATTTTAATCTGTGTGATACTTCCATCCTTTTCTACTACGAATTCGATGAACACTTTACCTTGGTCACCTAATTCCATAGCAATTTCTGGATACTTAATGTTATCAGCTAAGAACTGCTTCATGGCAGCAGCTCCTCCAGGGAAAGTAGCTTCTTGATCAGGATAATCTACAATCGGTGCTTCTGGCTCCGGTTCTGGTTCTAAATCTAGCTCAATCGGTGGAGTTTCTACGATAATAGGTTCGTCCTCATCTCTACTCTCCTCTTCAACTATGTCCTCAGAAGGAGGAGGAGTAATGTCGGGTGGCGGAATATCTTGGACAACTGGCGGCTCCTCAGGCTGGTCAATTACCATTTGCTCTTCAGGAATATCACCAGCATCACGATTATCACGATCAATCGAATCTCCATAAATAGCAGATTTGAATGAAAACGATAATAGAATAATACTTCCAACAATAAAAAAACCTAAGAATACCAATGGCGTTCTTACGTTTTCATTATCAACTTCAGGGTTTTTCTTAAATTCCATAACTTTCTTTTTGTTGTTTGGAACAAAAACCGTTCCTAAACATACGTTTCAAAAATAACATGAATCTCCTAAACAATCAAGTTTTTAACCGGAAAATCAAATTATTTAACATTTCGTGGGCGACTTACCCTACCAACGCAGTGTACGCTTCTGCATCCAGTAATCCTTCTACTTGAGAAGCATCTGAAATCTTCACTTTAACCATCCAGCCTGCACCGTAAGGATCCGTATTCACTAATTCTGGATTGGTCTCTAAAAATTTCACCCCTTTTTTCTTAAAAGTTTTCCAGATTTCTTTGAAAATAATAGCGGTAACTCCTCTTCTTTGGTATTCTGGATGAATCCCGATTAAATAAAAGTTCGCTCTTTCGTTTTTTCTGC
>JALQTG010000022.1 GCA_023264075.1 Crocinitomicaceae bacterium | reverse complement strand
ACGATCATTTTCTCGGAATTGCTCATAATACCCGCGTCCATAAGTGTAGTGAGCAGCTACATTCGCATTCCACTTTTTATTGAACTGATGCGCGAAGTGCAATTGATAATGATCTTGCTTGTAGTTATCCACTTCGTTTTCATATTCATAAAAGTTATACGTTCTTCCAGAGCTGAGTAGGTTATCTGTTTGTTCTGGTGATAATCCATTTCGTGCGGCGTAATCTAGCATTCCTTGCTCGTCATTTTCAATTCTACTTTCCGGCGTGCCATACCAAGCTTGATAGGTGACTTCGTGTCCACCAAAAATAATAGCGCGCAGTGAAGACTTTTTGCCCAACCAAGCTCCTGATAAATAGTAGGAGCGCAAATTAGATGTTCCACGGTCTACAAATCCATCCGATGAAATTCTGGAAAGCCGGGCGTCCAAAGTAAATTTATCATTGATCAATCCTGTTCCTGCTTTTACTGTATTGCGCCACGTATTGAAGGTTCCGTATGAATTGTCGAGTTCGCCATAGGCTTCTTTATTGATTTGGTTGGAATTGATATTAATACTTGCACCAAATGCTGCTCCACCATTCGAAGAGGTTCCTACACCGCGTTGAACTTGCATGTCCTCAATGGAGGAAGCGAAGTCAGGCATGTTCACCCAAAATACACCTTGTGATTCGGAGTCGTTGATGGGAATTCCATTAATGGTTACGTTGGTTCGTGTTGGATCAACTCCTCGAATACTTACACCGGTATATCCAACTCCAGCACCTGCGTCAGATGTAACTACAGTGGATGGTGTAGATTGTAGTAAGAACGGTAAGTCCTGACCAAAGTTTTGTCGTTCGATTTCTTCACGATCGAGGTTGGTGTAGGTAGTTGGCGTTTTTTCGGTAGCGCGAATTCCACGCACTTCTATTCCCTCTTGCATGAAGAAAGATAGTTTCAGGGAGAAGTCGAGTACTTCATCTCCCTCAATAAGCTCAATGGATTTTGATTGTTGCTCGTAACCGAAGAATCGAGCTACGACCGTGTAGTTTCCGGGAGCAAGATTGGATAAAGTGTATGTCCCGTTAATCCGGGTATTTGTTCCCCGCGATTTGTCGTTGAGGACCACCATAACACCAGTGAGGATTTCACCTTCTGTGTCTTTCACTGTTCCTGAAATGGAGAATTGTGCTTTCGCACCAGACGACAGTATAAAAACCACTGCCAAGGCTTTTAAAACATTTCTTGTTTTCATGTCTTTAAACATTTTAACAAGAACAAGGGGCTAATTCTTGGAATTAATAAATAATTAGAATTAACACTAGCATTAAAAAGTCATCTTCCCGCCGCAGGTACTAACCTGATCCGGTTCAATGGGTATAATCTCAGTCTGCCAGCTGGCAGACACCCCTTAGAGACGATGTAAATGTAATATGAAAAGTTGAATATAGGAGGTTTTTCTCGAATCTTTGATTTTGATATGATCAAATTGTAGCCTGAGACACATAAATTTAGTTTTGGCGAACTCAATTCCTTCCGTTATCTTTGAAAATAAAAACAACATGAGAACGACTACTACACTCTTCTTTTTACTCCTTTTCAGTATTGTGTTTGGTCAACAAACCATTAGCTCAGTAATGAACGGAACTGCAAGCAATCCTTTTGTATGGGACTGTTCGTGCATCCCATCGACTACTGATGACATCAATATTTATCACGCTATTACGATGGATGTTGATTGGTTGGTTAATTCCGGTGGTTCTATCACTGTTCATGCATCAGGTTCATTTGTTGAGAGTACTGGCGGTATAAGTATTTTGTTTGACGGAACATCCACGACATTTTCTAATCACGGTCAGACTACACTAACTAATTTAGCGTTTACAACAGGTGCTGTTGGTCATAATCATGCAAATCTAGTGCTTGATACTGCATTATACGTGAGCATGAATTCAACATTTATGAATCATGGATTACTGAATGGCATAGACAGTATTTATAATCAAGGGATATTCATGAATGAAGGCACGCTCTTTAATGGTGACTTTTTAAATGAGGGAACAGTTATGAATACAGGATTTGTCGTGTCTGACTCGCTCTATAATTTAGGGACATATAATGTTTCCGCTGGAAATGTCAGCTCTTTCGATGTGGGTAATGATGGGATTTTGAACATCACTGGAACAGGTTCTTTCTTCGTGGAAAATGATTTTCTCAATTTAAATCAAGTAGTTGTTGACCAAGGAAGGGATGTGTCCGTTGGACGTGATTTTGCTTCTGGAAACCTATCTACTTTTGATGCAATTGTTGAGAATAATGGAGTGTTTCATGTCCTGCGTGATTTTACCAATAGCGATACGCTAAAGGGTACAGGTGAGTTTTGCTTGGGTGAATCAACGACCAACTTTGGTTTTGTAAAAGGTACATTGGATATTTGTGACAATACTCCAACGGCTACTCATTTTGATGTAAGTTGGGGAACCATTGAACCAAGTGTTACATCATGTGCATCAGGCTGTAATGTTGGATTAGAAGAGGAGAGTGGTCTGCTGGTTGAGGCTTATCCTAACCCTTTAAAGGATGAATTACAGGTTTCATTTTCAGGAGTGTCGAGTGGAGAAGTCACGGTGCTAGATGTCATGGGAAGAACTATTTTCGCCACACACTTTGATGGAGTGTCTACATTGCAGTTGAACACCTCCGATTGGCAAGAAGGCATCTACTATGTTCGGATCTTAACCTCAGGACTTGAAATGCTTTCCTTGAGCGTGGTAAAATAGGAGTTCAACACTGACTTTAAAGTTTCTATGGCGATTTCAATAAAAATCGGAGGATTTTGTCTGGGATTTTTAGAATTGATTCAAAAAATCAAAAAAACAGAACAATTATCCACTTGAAAGTATGCGTATAAAATTCAAACTCTGTACTTTTGCACCTTTCAATTGATTTAATGATATGGCGAACCAAAAAATAGCGAACGCGCTAATTTCAGTTTTTGACAAAGAAGGCCTTGAACCGATAGTTAGAGCACTGAATAATAACGGAGTAACAATTTACAGCACAGGTGGTACACAAAGTTTTATTGAAGACTTAGGCATTTCAGTTGAACGCGTAGAGGACCTTACTTCTTATCCTTCAATTTTAGGAGGAAGGGTCAAGACACTTCATCCTAAAATTTTTGGAGGGATTTTGAATCGCCGAAACCACGAGACGGATAAAGCCCAAGTAGCCGAGTACGAAATTCCGAATATGGACTTAGTCATGGTGGATTTATATCCATTCGAAGCGACGGTTGCATCAGGAGCGAGTCATGCAGATATTATTGAAAAAATTGATATTGGCGGAATCGCCTTGATTCGCGCAGCAGCCAAGAATTATGAAGACGTAGTTATTATTCCTTCAAAAAACCAGTATCCTACATTTTTAGAATTATTAGAAGGTCAAGGAGCAGAAACGACTATAGAGCAGCGCAAAGCTTTTGCGCGAGATGCGTTCAATGTGTCATCGCACTACGATACACATATATTTAATTACTTCAATAACGACGAATTGGATCTTTTCAAACAAAGTATCCAGGAAGCTCAGATTTTACGCTATGGTGAAAACCCGCATCAAAAAGGTGTTTTTTATGGTGATTTAGAAGCAATGTTTGAAAAGCTTCATGGAAAGGAACTTTCCTACAATAATTTGTTGGATGTAGACGCAGCAGTGAATTTAATTGCTGAGTTTAAAGACAGCGCACCAACTTTTGCGATTTTAAAACATAACAATGCATGTGGCTTTGCTACACGCCCGACAATTAAAGAAGCCTATGAAGCTGCCTTAGCGGGTGATCCCGTTTCTGCCTTTGGTGGAATTTTAATTGCGAATACAACCATAGATAACGCTACGGCTGTATTGATTGACGAGTTGTTTTGTGAGGTAGTCATTGCTCCTGGGTATTCTGCTGATGCGGTAGAAACGTTGAAGAATAAAAAGAACCGTATGATTCTCGTTCAGAAACCAGTCGAATTGCCTAAAAAACAATTTAGAACCATCTTAAACGGGGTCTTGGAGCAAGAAAAAGACATGATTACCGATAAGAAGGAGGACTTTCAGTCTGTCACGCATGTGAAACCAACTGAGCAGCAATTAGAGGATTTGGAATTTGCGAATAAACTGGTGAAGCATACGAAATCAAATACGATTGTTTTAGCTAAGAACGGACAATTATTAGCCAGTGGAACGGGTCAAACTTCTCGGGTTGACGCGCTGAGACAAGCTATTCACAAGGCACAGTCATTTAATTTTGACTTAACCGATGCCGTGATGGCGTCAGATGCATTTTTTCCTTTTCCAGATTGCGTGGAAATCGCTGATGAAGCAGGAATAAAGGCTGTCGTGCAACCGGGTGGTTCCATCAAAGACCAATTGTCAATTGATTATTGTAATAACCATGGGTTGGCAATGGTAATGACGGGGAACAGACATTTTAAACATTAATTTAAAAGTTTAAATTTTAAAACAGTTTTTTAGTTATATTATTTGTACCTTTATTCGGGTCGAATACAACAGTGAATTGGGAGGTAAATACATATGGGATTATTTAGTTTTTTAACGCAGGAAATTGCCATTGATTTGGGAACTGCAAACACGCTCATCATCATGAATGACAAGGTTGTTGTTGATGAGCCGTCGATTGTCGCAAAAGACATTCAAAGCGGAAAGATTGTAGCTATCGGAAAGAAAGCGCAACAAATGCACGGAAAAACGCATAAGTTGATTGAAACGGTGAGACCACTGAAAGATGGTGTTATTGCAGATTTTCAAAGTGCGGAACAAATGATCCGTGGAATGATTAAAATGATTAAAGGAGGAAAAAGCCTTATTAATCCTTCATTGCGAATGGTGATTTGTATCCCATCGGGTATTACAGAAGTAGAGAAGCGAGCTGTTCGGGATTCTGCTGAACATGCAGGTGCCAAAGAGGTCTATCTGATTCATGAACCGATGGCAGCAGCTATCGGTATTGGAATCGACGTGGAAGAACCCATGGGGAATATGATTATTGATATTGGGGGCGGTACTTCTGAAATTGCCGTGATAGCCCTGGGTGGTATTGTTTGTGATAAATCAATCCGTGTTGCGGGGGATGACTTCACAGCAGATATCGAGGAGTATATGCGTCGTCAACACAATATTCTGGTTGGCGAGAGAACAGCGGAGCAAATTAAAATTGAAATAGGTGCGGCTCTTCCAGAGTTGGACAATCCACCAGCTGAATATGCTGTACGCGGACGAGATTTGATGACAGGTATTCCTAAAGAGATAATTGTTACGTATTCTGAAATTTCTCATGCATTGGATAAAACAATTTCTAAAATAGAGGAGGCAATTCTTAGTGCATTAGAGATGACCCCACCAGAATTATCTGCTGATATTTACAAGACAGGTATTTACTTGGCGGGTGGAGGCTCTATGCTACGTGGATTAGACAAGCGAATCTCAATCAAAACGAAATTACCTGTGCACATTGCCGAAGATCCTTTGAGAGCTGTTGCACGTGGAACGAGTATAGCGTTGAAAAACATTGATCGTTTCCAGTTCTTGATTCGGGATTAGAGGTGAGGCGCTTATTTCTTTTGAATTAATAGATGGATGAAGCTTCGTCTGGGGTGGAATAAAAAAGGGTTAGTATATTCATGCGTAATTTAATTGCTTTTTTTCAACGATTTCGAGTATTCCTGGTGTTTCTCGTCTTGCAATTGGTTGCGTTAGGATCCTATTTTTCTTGGATGAGCTATCCTCGTACTCAGTTTTTTAATACATCGTCTGCTATTACAGGAAATATACTCTCATGGAAATATGAGATTACCAAATATCTGTCATTGGCACAGACTAATGAAGTATTAAAGAGTAAGATAGCACACATGATGAAAGATTTACCAGAATCCTACATGAGTATCGATGGTAAGACCACACTGATAAATGATACACTCTATGAGCAAGTTTATAGGTATATTCCTGCCACTGTTATTAACTCTTCCCATCAACATAAGAATAATTATTTTACGATAGATGCTGGACGATTAAAAGGAATCAAGCCGAAAATGGGGGTAGTTTCTTCAGTTGGTGTTGTTGGAACTGTTTACGATGTATCCGACCATTTCTCAGTGGTTAAATCGATACTTACTGAGAACATCAATTTTAGCGCTTATGTAGAAGGAAACAAGGCATTTGGAATTATTAAATACCTTGAAAATGATCCACGAAGAGTTTCATTAACAGGAATATCAAATGATATTCCCATCGAGCGAGGGGCTCTCATAAAAACCCGAGGAAGCAGTGGATATTTTCCAAAAGGGGTAACAATAGGAAAAGTTGATGTTGTTGAATTAATAGAAGGGAAGCCTTTGTGGGATATAAAAGTCAATCTCTCGCAAGATATGCGCACGCTTCATTCCGTTTTTGTTGTTGATAATACTTTGGATGAAGAGTTAACACAATTACAGGGAGCTATTGAAGAATTGAACTAAATGATTGGCATATACATACATATTTTTCGGTTTTTTCTTTTTGTTCTAGCACAAGGATTAATAGTTGGTCAGCTAGATTTCGGCTTTGGAATTCACCCCATGATATACCCATTATTCATATTATTGCTGCCTTTTGATATGAGTGCAATTCCATTAATGATTATCGCTTTTTTAACAGGGGTTTCGGTTGATTTTTTTATGAATACATTTGGACTCCATGCAAGTGCAGCTGTAATCATGGCTTATTTTCGCCCAGAATTATTCAAGTTATTTTCACCTAGAGATGGGTACGAGAGTTTTCGCCAACCGAGTGTGGCAGACCTTGGTTATAAATGGTTTATTTCGGTATCGAGTCTAATGGTGCTGATTCATCATGTGTGGTTTTTCTTTCTCGAGTACTTTAGGTTATCCGATGTGCTATACGTTCTTCAGAAAACCTTTTTGAGTGGAGTACTTACGGTACTAATTTTTCTACTGATTCAAATCATTTTCTTCAAAAATCAACGCATGTCATGAATCTCGAAGGAAGACGTATCGTATTTCTTGTGTTGTTCATTTTAGTGAGTATTATTTATTCAGTGCGTCTTTTTTATATGCAGGTTATCGATGATCGCTGGATGACTCGTGCCGCTGAAGTTTCGCAAAAACGAATTGATGTAAAACCTCCTCGCGGAATATTTCTAGATCGTTTTGGGAATAAGGTGGTTGGCAATAAAACGTACTATAATTTGATGTTCGTTGAGGATAAAATTAAGGAGTTGGATACAGCTTCCTTGGCAAAATTATTGGGTCTAGAGTATCACGAAATTGGCGAACGTTTTGAGGAAATTCGCGTTAGTTTAGACAGAAAAACCCGCAGTAAAAAGACTGGCAATGATACGGTTGTAAATGATTACCGAAGTTATCTGCCGTACGCGTTCATAAGCGAACTCACTGCCGAAGAAATTGCTGGAATCGCTTCTGAATTAATTTATTTTCCGGGTTTTTATGAGGAAACAGTGAGTATGCGCGATTATCCTTATCCCAATGGGGGGCATATTTTTGGATACTTAAATGAGATTCGGCCTCACGAGTTAGAGAAAGATCGATATTTCTACAATATGGGAGATTTTATTGGTCGAGCGGGACTTGAAAGAGAGTATGAGAAAGAATTGCGTGGTCGTAAGGGAACAAAGTTTCTTTTAACATCTGCTCGCGGAAAGGCGGTGGACAATTTTGCTGATGGAAAGCTGGATACATTTGCAGAGCAGAACCGTTTTGCGTTATGACATAATGATGCCAACTATAATCACTTATGTAATATGATGAGTATCTATATGCTGTGTCGTAAACCACAAGTTGTTTATTAAGGGTGCGAGAGTTTCTGGTTTTGTGTGACATTCATAAAGTCCTGTGGAGTCATCGAAAGTCCAACACATCCAAATGTGAGAGTGTTGGGTGTTAGTTTCAATGTCCA
>JALQTG010000018.1 GCA_023264075.1 Crocinitomicaceae bacterium | reverse complement strand
TCTCTGGCTTTACCTCGTGTAATCCAATTACTGTGGATAATACAGGTGCTTCGCAGACTTTAATGGCAGATCCGCTTTGCGGGGGAGGTTCTCTCTATCCCGAAAATGATGTTTGGTATAACATGGTGGTACCTTCAACGGGTGAATTTACTTTAACATTTTCACCAGGAACTATGACAGATGCTGCCGCGGCTATTTACTCTTCTGATAACCAAACTTGTTCCGGAGGTTTTACAGAGCTCGTTTGTGATGATGATAGTGGAAATGGTCTCATGCCGGCTATTTCCGTTTCAGGCCAAAATCCTGGATACACCTTATGGGTAAGGCTTTGGGAATATGGTGGGGATTTTGAAGGTACTTTTGATGTATGTGCTACCCTTACTGAAGCCATAGATTGTTCTAGCCCTACTACAAATGACTGCCAGGGTGCCATGCCATTATGCGGTAATTCCCCAGTTTCAGATTTAGCTAGTGGTCAAGGCTGTATTGCGGATTTAAATTCCTCAAACGATGGATGTCTAGCAGGGGAACATAACACAAGTTGGTTCTATATTATGATAGATGATCCAGGAGATGGTACTTGGGGTTTTGACGGGGTATTTGATGTGGGTTCAAATGGTATTGAATATGATTGGGCATTATGGGAAGCAACTGGAGATCCAACAATTACAAGTTCTCCATGTACAAATTTAGGTACCCCAATACGTTGTTCATATGCTTCACAAACTGGTAAAAGTGAGGTGGCAATGGGAATGAATGCCTCTGATACCGACCTTTCTGAAAATTCATCCCCTTCAGGTAATGGTTACACCTATTGGTTAGATAATGTGCAACAAGGGGATATTTATATTTTAATGGTTGATAGATACTCTACTGCTGGTGGAGCCTTTGATTTAAATTTTACAGGAGGGGCAACAATGGATTGTAGCATAACTGAGCCTCCGGTTGTGTTGCCTGTTGAATACACTAATATTTATGGAAAAGCGATTGAACAGACGAATTTAATATCTTGGACAACAGAACAAGAGGTACACAATGATTTTTTTACACTTCAAAAGTCAACAAATGGCACTTTATGGAGCTCGATAGGAACCGTTGATGGTGCGGGTAATAGTTCAGTTCAAAATTCATATCGATTCTTAGATACTGAAAATATAAATGGCCTGCGTTACTATCGCATAAAACAAACTGATTTTAATGGGTTAGAAAAAATTTCAGAACCAATTGCAGTTTCAAATACAAATTTTGACCCGTTTGGAACAATTTTTCCTAATCCAATAATTAATGAATTTTCAATTGAGTATAGCGGTAATCATTTGAACTCAACCTACAATTTATCAATTGTTGATGAAATGGGTAGAGTTGTGAAAGTTTTCAATACAATGTTGAAGCATGATAATAATTTCAGTGTACCTGATTTGAATAGAGGTGTTTATTCGGTTATTCTAAAGGCTACAGATGGTACTTTCTATCGCAGAATATTGATAGATTGATTCATTCAATACTCACAAGCAGAACTTTAATCAAAAGTTAATAGATTAAACAATATCCTTTATCTTTGTCAGCATGGAAAAAAGAGAAGATAAACTCAAAGAAGTTATCTCGCATGCAAAGGAATATGGATATGTATTTCCTTCTTCAGAGATTTATGACGGTTTAGCGGCAACCTATGATTATGGTCAATTAGGTGCGGAATTAAAGAAAAACATCAAAGATTACTGGTGGACGGCCATGGTGCAAATGCACGAGGAGATTGTTGGAATTGATGCGGCGATTTTCATGCATCCCAAAACATGGAAAGCTTCTGGTCACGTTGACGCGTTCAACGATCCGTTAATTGACAATAAAGATTCTAAAAAACGATATAGAGCAGATGTTTTGGTGGAGGAATTCATCGAAAAATATCGGGATAAAATAAAAAAGGAAGTTGAAAAAGGACGCAAGCGTTTTGGTGCTGATTTTGACGAAGTACAATTTTTAGCAACGAATCCGAATGTGAAGCGCAGTCAAGAGAAGATTGATGACTTAGAGGATAGGTTAAGTAAAATCCTCGGAGCGGATGATCTGGAAGGTTTGAAGGCGATGATTGAGGAATTGAATATTGTTTGTCCGATTTCTGGAACGAGTAATTGGACGGATGTGCGTCAATTCAACTTGATGTTCGCGACGGAATTAGGTTCTGTTGCAGGTGATGCATCTACGATTTATCTACGTCCTGAAACAGCGCAAGGTATTTTTGTGAACTTCTTGAATGTGCAGAAGTCAGGAAGGATGAAAATTCCTTTTGGAATTGCACAAATTGGAAAAGCATTTCGGAACGAAATTGTTGCGCGTCAGTTTATTTTCCGAATGCGCGAATTTGAACAAATGGAAATGCAGTACTTCGTTCGTCCAGGTGAGGAATTAACGTGGTATGAATACTGGAAGGATAAGCGCATCAAATGGCATAAAGCACTTGGATTAGGTGAAGAATATTATCGTTATCATGATCATATTAAGTTAGCGCATTACGCGAATGCTGCTGCGGACATTGAATTTGATTTTCCAATGGGGTACAAAGAATTAGAAGGCATTCATTCTAGAACGGATTTTGATTTACGCAAGCATGAAGAGTTCTCCGGAAAGAAAATGCAGTTTTTTGACCCTGAGTTGAATAAGAACTATATTCCTTACGTGATTGAAACATCTGTTGGATTGGATAGAATGTTCTTAGCAGTTTTAAGTGCTTCGTTGAAAAATGAAACATTAGAAGACGGTTCGGAACGTGCAGTTCTTTCCTTACCTCCTGCGCTTGCTCCATACAAAGTGGCAGTGATGCCATTAACGCGTAAAGATGGACTTCCAGAAAAGGCACGTGAGATAATGAACGAGTTAAAATTTGAGTTCAATTGTCAATACGACGAAAAGGATTCTCCTGGAAAACGTTACCGTCGTCAAGATGCGATTGGAACTCCTTATTGCGTAATGGTTGATCATCAAACACTTGAAGACAATACCGTGACTATTCGTGACCGTGATACAATGTTGCAAGATCGCGTAAAAGTAGATGAATTGCATTCGATAATAGAGGGAAAGGTGAGTTTGAAGAACTTACTGAAGTTAGGGTAAGTTTGAATGAGTCAATTACGCAGGTTTTCAGCAAGTCAAGTGGTTTTTTTAGCCGCGGTTCTTCTTGCTTCAGTAGTTCGACTCAGTTATCACTCTAATAATTCTACGAACGGTTATAATGCAACGTCTTGGGATGCACTCGGCTATTACATTTATCTCCCTGGATTCATCATTTACGAGGACGTAAAAAAACTCGATTGGTTTGCTGATATTGACAGCATCTATAATGTGTCAGGCGGACAATTTTATCAAGCTGTTGAATTAGATGATGGTGACCACGTTTTTAAGTATTTGGGTGGTGTTGCAATTCTTGAATTGCCTTTTTTTCTAATCGGTCATGCAGTTGCGTTGGCAACAGACTATCCAGCTGACGGATTTTCTGCTCCGTATCAATATGCGATTATTTGGGGAGCCGTGTTGTGGTTTCTTTTCGGACTTTGGGTATTGAAGAGGGTCTTACGGCGCTATTTTTCCGATGGACTTACTGCACTCACTTTAGTATTAGTCGTTGGGGCAAGCAACTTGATTCAATACGTCAGCGTGGACGGCGCGATGAGTCATTCCTTTATTTTTCCGCTATACGCTTTACTGCTTTATTTCACGATCAAATGGCATGATCAACCCAAAAGAATCCATCTCGTTTTTATTGGATTAATTATAGGAGTAGCGACCATCTCTCGGCCTACCGAACTCATTATGATTTTTATCCCTTTGCTTTGGGGGATAAATGAGAAGGCAAATTTTGGTGAAAAATGGAAGGTGGTTGTTGCCAATAAAATCCATTTGATTTATGGAGCATTAGGAGGTTTTCTAGGCGTATTACCACAACTGCTATACTGGAAGCATGCTGCTGGGACGTGGGTGTTTGATGTCGGAAGCAAGTGGTTTTTTCTCAATCCCTGGTGGCGTGTGCTTCTTGGGTTTGAAAAAGGCTGGTTTATTTATACACCTATCGCGATTTTCTTTGTGGTTGGATTGTTTTTAATGAAGAGAAAGCCCTATCGAAAAGCTGTACTAACGTTTTGTTTACTCAATATTTGGATCATCATTTCTTGGTCGGATTGGCGCTATGGGGCGAGTTATTCAACGCGTGCATTAACGCAAAGTTATCCGGTTTTTACCTTAGCCTTGGCGGCTGTTTTAGAACGAATTTTTGTGCAAAAATGGAAATTGCCTGTTCTACTCGTAAGTGGATATTTCATTGTTGTGAACCTCTTTCAAATTTGGCAATACAACGCACTAATTCTGCACTACAACGATATGAATTTCAACTACTATAAAGCGATTTATCTCAATCTCTCCCCAACACCATTGGATTACAGTTTTTTGGATACGGATGAATTGATGTCTTCTACTAGTTCAGCGCAAGAAGTCGTTTTTCATGATTCTATTTCTACCATTTCACTAGGCCCTTGGGAAGGGAAACTGTTAGCTACCTTCGAAAACCCTGAATCGGATTGGCTATCATCCAAATTTACAATAAATAGTGAAAAAGGATTAGAGCAGAGTTTTTACGTTGTGCGTTGTTTTGAAAACGACTCTATTATCAAAGAAAATAAGT
>JALQTG010000007.1 GCA_023264075.1 Crocinitomicaceae bacterium | reverse complement strand
TTCCAGCAAATGGAAGGCAGAGTTTCAGTTCTTTGCAGGAGTCAATTATGGCGCAGAGGGTTTGATGAAGACAACAACTTCAAGTGCTAACTATTTATTGGAAGAGAGGGCTTTACTAACGCCGTCTTTTGGGTTTAATGTAAATGCAATTCGAAATAAGGTGAGTATTGGATCTGGAATCGAATTCTTTCAAACGGGGGAAAAGTTTGAACTTAATTCAAGTTCGTTTACACAAGTAGATACTATAGAAATAGTTGGTTTTGATATAGATACGGTAATTTTTAATCAGCAAACCCAAACGAATGATACTATCTTTATTCCTATATATGATTCCGTTAGTTATGTGGATACGGTTTCTTCGGTAGCGAATTGGACCAATACCTACGCGTGGGTTTCCATCCCCTTAAATTTTGGGTATCGTTTTGATGTTGGGAACTGGGCACTGATTCCAAGAGTTGGTGTATCGTTTAATCTTGGTGTAAGTAATTCAACTGGCGATTATCCAAGTGTTTCAGGTACCAACTTGGTAGTGACTTCCGCTCCTCCCGTAGCGTTTAATATGGATTATCTATTACAATTAGAGATACTACGTACACTAAATAAGGCAGAACTTTTTATAAGTCCTATTTACCGAGGAAATATTACACCAATGGTAGCGAATTCTCCTACTCGAAGGTTTCAAAGTTTCGGATTACGCTTTGGCTTGGCTGTGCAGCTATAGGTATCTTAAACAAACGTTTAGCGCTTTTTGAATTTGGCATTTAAATCGAATTCTTCTATCCTGTTTGTTTTAGTAATAACATTAACTTAGCCTGAAACAAATTTGTATGGCAAAAAGTATTCTTTCAGAAACACCAACCTTCACCTATAAAGAAGATTCCAACTATTACAATCCTGAAGCTTTTTCTGAATTGGTTGTAAACCGAAGAAGCTGTCGTATCTACACGGATGAAAAGATTCCTGAAGATGTAGTGAATAAGTGCTTAGATTTAGCGCTATTAGCCCCAAACTCTTCAAACATGCAGCCGTGGGAATTTTACTGGGTGCGTTCGGAAGACAAACGAAAATTACTCACCTCCTATTGCTTAAATCAAAATACAGTAAAGACAGCAGCTGAAATGATTGTGGTTGTGGCCCGAAGAGATACATGGAAAAGAAATTGTAAATTGATGTTAGAAGCATTCAAACAACAGGAAGAAAAAGTGCCTGATTCCGCGCTTCTGTATTATCAGAAGATTGCGCCTCTAGCCTATCGACAGGGGTTTTTGGGTTGGTTTGGGTTGGTGAAACGAATAGTTTTGAATACAATCGCACTCAGAAAGCCGATGGTGCGCCAGCCTAAATCTATTTCCGATATGCGCGTTTGGGCAAATAAGTCTACCGCCTTAGCATGTGAAAATCTTATGTTAGCCTTTCGGGCGTATGGTTATGACACATGTCCTATCGAAGGTCTAGATCAACGTCGCGTTCGTCGAATGCTGAATTTACCATATGGTAAAGCAGAAGTCTGTATGGCAATAAGTGTCGGTAAGCGAGGGGATAGCGGCATCTATGGTCCGAGGATAAGATTTAATCGAGAGTTGTTTGTAAAGGAGGTATAATTATCGAAATCAACTTTTTGATGTCCATTTTTTTTAAGATGATTGGTTTCTTTTTTTTGTAACGTAGCTCAAAAAACTAGTTTTTAATCCTGCGGCAACAACAAACGCCATCGGCAAGAAGGGTAATAGATACCGTTCTTCCGTCCCGCGTTGAAAATAGCTTAAGTAAAGAATAGCGAGTATTATTGGCAAAGAGACTAGAGCGATTTCCGGTAATTTTTTCCATACTACTAGAGCAAGAAAACAAAGTAGAAAGCTTCCTGCGTAGAGTAAAAAGGAAAGTGCACGCAGCGCTTCCATCCACCATCGACCACGATATGTTTTTTGAAAGATGTACAGGGATAAGTTAGAATGTCCGAGAAGTTGAACGAATGCATTTACAGGTGTTTTTACATGATATATGAATGGCGCTTCTCGTTTGAAGTCGCTTGCCAACGCATTGAAAAGCTGAGCTGTTTTTGTTTCCTCTTCATATAACCATGATGGTATTAGGTGGCCTTGGTTAAGAAACTCCTTTTGAAGAGAAGTAACATATTGATAGGATGAAAAAGCTGCTGTCAACTTTTTATTTGGCAGGATTTCTTGAACAAAAGTGGGTAGCTTAGAAATGTGAGCATCGACTAATGTGTGAGAAGTATCTCCTTGAAGTGATTGTTGCCAAAATGGAATGAGCGCTTCATGAAAATGGTCGCCCCTATGTTCAAATCCTTTATAAAAATTCCAAACTGAAGCATGTACAGGTCGAAAGACTCCCGGAATTTCTTTTTGGTAGATGGGATGCAACCCTGTAAATTTATCTAATACAATGTAGTTTCTTATTTGCCATGCGCCCATGAACATCCAGCTAATTAAGAGCGAAAAGAAGAGTGCCTTAAAAAGCTGCTTCTTTTGTTGATGAAAGTCCATGTAAATATATCCAACAAGGGGTATAGCAAATAATAGCAGAAAAGGGCGAATGGCTATAATTATGGACAATAGAAAAGCACTAATGAGGTACCACTTAACCGAGGACAACTGATGAGCGTAAAGTAAGAGGGAAAAAAAGATAACGGATAAACTAGGCGTTACACCTTCTGTTAGCGTATAATATATAAACCCGTGTGAGAAGGGAAGCAGAGCGTATATAGCGACGACGACATATGCAAGAAGGGTGTTTTTGATAAAATGAGTAGCTATTCCAAATAATAAATAAATGCTTATGCCATAAAGAAAGAGTTGAAACCACTTTAGTCCACTTAACGCATCTTCAGGACCAAGAACTGTGAGCAGTATTCCATAAAAGGCGCCATATCCTGGAGATCGGGTTACTGATTGGTACTTTTGAACTTCATTACTATAGATGCTACCCGTGTTGTAGTAGGTAAGGGCTGGACTTAAATAACTGATGTCATCAGCCGTTTTGATGGTCTTTTGCTCCCTTAGGGGAACACCGTCATCGCGAAGTGCATTGAGGTTGACTTCTTGGATAAAATAGGCGAATAACATTGCCGTAACCGCAATGAAAATCCGAATAAATCGAGTAGTGAAGAAGGAGAGAAAATGGCGTGGACGCATTAAGCGATATTCGTAAATACTTGTTGAATATCGTCGTCATCTTCAATTTTATCTAGCATTTTTTCGATATCTGCTAATTGCTCTTCTGTGAACTCTACGGGTGATGTTGGGATGCGTTCAAGACTTGATTTAGCTACTTCAATGTTACGTTCTTCCAAAGCTGCTTGAAGTGTTCCAAAACTAGTATAGTCTCCATAAATAAAAATACTTCCCTCTTCATCTTTTTCTATACTTTCAATTCCTGCATCGATGAGGTCGAATTCCAATTCTTCCATGTCAATACCTTCAGTTGCATCAATTTGAAAAACTGCTTTTCTATTGAACATGAACTCCAAAGAACCATTTGGAACAACGGCGCCTCCAGCCTTGTTGAAATACGATTTAACATTAGCGACAGTTCGTGTTGGATGATCAGTTGCACATTCAATGAATACCAATACCCCATGAGGCCCCTTGCCTTCGTAAAAGATCTCTTGGTAATTTTCTAAATCTTTAGCGGTGGCCCGTTTGATCGCATTTTCAATATTGTCTTTCGGCATATTTTGCGATTTCGCATTCTGAATTGCTGTGCGTAATGTCGCATTCATAGCAGGATCTTGACCTCCTTCTTTTGCCGCCATCGTAATTGCTTTGGCGAGTTTCGGAAACAATTTCGACATCTTGTCCCAACGTTTTTCCTTTGCTGCTCTTCGGTATTCAAATGCTCTTCCCATAGTCACTTTCTTTGAGCGTCAAATTTAAAAATTTCGATTGAATTCTGTTGAGAATTCTGTAAATGGTTTTTTGTCTAGCAGCAGTTCAGAGGGACGTGATGTGATTGCGATGAACCAAACCCTGATAAGTTGAGTATGATTACTTCAATACATTAACATGACCAACATGAACTTGTCTTTCATCCGTGTATTTGGTTTTGAATTCAATTTTCCAAACATAAGTACCGTCTTTTACCAGAGCTCCTCCATAAGTTCCATCCCAGCCATAAGCAGCGTTGTTCGATTCAAAAAGTAACTCACCCCATCTATTGAAAATCAATAAATTGAAGTCATATGGATCAAACCCTGAGGTGAATATAGGTTGGAAAGTTTCATTGTAGTTATCTCCATCTGGTGTAAAGGTATTTGGAACATAGAAAATTAGGTCTTCTTGTACTTCAATAATAGCGTAAGCTGTATCTGAACAACCAAATTGCGATAATGCAATGAGTTGAACGGTGTAGTTACCTTCTTCCGATCCATCAAAAATGTGGCTTGGGTTTTCTACAAAAGATGTCGTTCCATCACCAAAATTCCAAGCGTAATCGACTGCTCCAAATGAACTATTGATGAAATCAACTTCTGAGTCAGTTGTGTTTATTACTAATGGGTCTCCAGTAAAGTTTGCGATCGGATTGTTTTCAACACATATGTAAGAAGGATAGAATTCAGAGCTAGTACATCCATCGATTGTGGTAACGGTTAAGGTGAC
>JALQTG010000315.1 GCA_023264075.1 Crocinitomicaceae bacterium | reverse complement strand
CTACCCCCATGTACAGACAACTCGTATATTGGTGAATATACCTCTGGGTCTTTCCTCTCAATGACAAATAGATGTAACGATAACAATGGTGGAGGTTATGGGATTGATGAATTGATCATCAATTGGAGCTTTGCATCATCTCCAACAATCTTATCTGAAGCAGCTCCATTCGACAGAACTCTTTGTCTAGGAGATGTTACATCATTAGAGGTTCAGGTAGACTCATGGAACGGTTGGAGTTTAGGTCAGCTAATTCAATGGCAAGTTAGTGAGAACACCGATTGCGCAACCCCAGGTGCTTGGACAGACATACCTGGTGCCAACAGTTTAATTTATGAACCGGCTCAGATTCCTGGTACTCGTTTGTACAGGTGTGTGATTTCTAGTAATTGCTCTGATATCAACATTCAAAATGTTATTTCTGAATGCGTTCGAGTAACTTATCATCCTTATGCTGCTCCAATCATCAGTGCTGTATGTGGAGGGTCTTCAGTTTCAGATGTGCCTGTTCAATTTTGTACAACAGAAGCACCAAACGCAGGTGCTAGCGTTGGTAACTCATATGTTTGGACAGTAACCCCAAATACCAACGTGACGATTTCAGATCCGACTGCCGCATGCACCGATATCACATTCGACGATGAAGGTTCGTATACAATAACACTCACTTATGGTGACGGATGTCCTGCCGCTGATGCGGTAGCAACTTGTGTTACCTCTGTTAGTGCATCTTCATGTGACATGATCTATGTGGATGGCGTTACAGGGAATAACGCAAATTTGGGATATCCAGATGAGCCAGTTGCCAATCTTTGGAGAGCCATGGAGTTAGTTGGTGGGAGCCGCACAAATATTCGTATTTCCGGAGGAACATATTTAGAACCTTCTATTATTTCATTAGTTGACAATCTTACCATCGAAGGTAGCTGGGTAAATAACATAGGGGTTTGGACAAAGGCAAGTAACTCAAATACAAATTTGAATTTCTCAGGAGAAGAAACGCTATCCGCTAGTGTTACTCACAAAGTGGGAATAAAAGGTGAGAATGTATCCAACTTTTCGATTCAAGACCTCAACATCTCAACTAACAACAATACTGGAACAGCTACAGATGGAAGAGGAAAATCAAATTACGGTATTCTATTAAATGACTGCTCGAACTACAATATCTCCCGTGTTACCATTAACACAGGAGAAGCTTCTGCCGGTGGGCCTGGCACAACGGGTGCAGATGGCGCAGATGGCCTTACGGGTGGTATTGGATTATTGGGGCACTGTGACAACAACACTACCAATCGATTTGGTGGAAATGGTGGAGCAGCGGTCGGTGCCGGTATCCGACTCGGTGGAGCCGGAGGAAATGGCGGAATGGGTTCAGATAATGACTCAGACAATAACACCGACGGAACTAATGGTATAGCAGGTGGAGGCGGCGCCGCACCTGGAACAGCAAACGGAGGGAGAGGATCGAATGGTGGTTGTGGTACGGATACCAATCGCGACGGGCGAAAAGGCCAAGACGGTTTCAACGGTGCTATCGGCGCGAATGCATCTGCAACTGCACCTTTAGCGAATAACACATTTAACAACTACTGGATACCAAATGGAGCTAGTGCATCTGGAGCCGATGGCCAAGGTGGCGGTGGTGGTGAAGGCGGCGGCGGTGGTGGCCGTCAGTCAGGAACATTCTGCGATAACGGAGGTGGCTCCGGTGGTGGTGGTGGTGGCTCAGGAGGAGAAGGTGGAGCAGCCGGTACTGGAGGATTTGGAGGAGGTGGTTCGTTCGGAATCTACCGATTCAACTCTTCGACTGGGGCAGCTATTCAAGACGTCGTTATTAACCTTCCTGGCGCAGTTGCTTCTGGAGGAGCGGCAGGTCAAGGAGGAGCTGGAGGATCTGGAGGAATTGGTGGCTGCGGAGAAGGAGGTAACAATACAAGTTTGACCGGTGGTGGCTCATTAGGCACTAACGGCGGAAACTGTTCCACTTCACGCGTATGTAATAGTGCAGAAGTTGGAGCTGGTGGGCAAGGTGGCCGCGGTGGGAACGGAGGTGATGGTGGAGACGGTCAACCCGGTGCTTCAGGAATCAACGAATTCATGGTAACAGATGGAGTTCTTTCCAACCCTTCTACTAGCGTTCCGAATACAACAACTATTGTAGCTTCTTATCCTGTCAATGGAAAAGGATGTGTTAACTCTGAGATTTCCTTAAATAATTTCAATCCAGATTTTTGGATAGCTCCAGGTTCTGCATTAATTGAGGATGAAGCACCTGGTGTTAGTTCGTATACTTATGCAGACGGCAACATTATTGTATCCTACCCAAATACTGGTATTTACGATGTAGAAACGAACGGAACTAACTACTTAAATTGGATTCGAATTATTGATGGTACACGTCCTGGTTCTGCCAACTTTACCAACCCTACTAGTGTTTGTTCTGGTAGCATTTTTACAATTAGTGCTGATGCGTGGGGAACAGAAGTTGGATGGGAGTGGGTGTTGTTTGAAACTGATGCCAACAATCCTATTGACGTGCAAACTTCTCAAACTGCGAATTTTGTTGTGCCGACAGTCGCTACGGCAACGACCTACACAATTCGTTATCGCGTGCGAGAAGCATGTTGTGGATGGAGTATCCCATATTATACTACGTTTGTTGTAGATCAAGAATTAATTCCAACTATATCTCTTTCAGGTCCAACTGATATTTGTGCTGGAAGTACTGTTGATTTAACCGCTTCTGCAGGAGATTCTTATTTATGGAGTACTGGGGCAACAACACCTACAATCACCGTAAACGCAACAGGTACGTACTCAGTAACAGTAACTGATAACACTGGTTGTTCAGGGACCTCCGCAGACGTAGATGTAGTTGTGAATCCTTTACCAATCCCTAACGTTACGGTTAATGGCAACTTAGAATTGTGTGAAAATGAAACCGTTGATTTAATATCAGATCCGTTTAATAGCTATCTATGGAGTAACGGTTCTACTTCCCAACAAGTGACAATTTCTGAGCCTGGAGAATATGAAGTAACGGTAACAGATGCAAACGGTTGTACTGCGACTTCTGCTTCCATCTCCGTTACTCAAACAGAAGTTCTTATTTCTTCGAGTTCAAGTACCGAATTATGCGCAGGTCAAACTGTTGATCTCACTGCAAGTGCAGGAGACACTTACCAATGGCAACTTAATGGCGTAAATATTCCAGGTGAAACAACTAATACACTGACAGTTGGAAGTGCTGGTAATTATACTGTGGTGGTTGAAATTGGAGCATGTACAATAGTCGCAGAAGAGGTTGTTGTGACCGAGTTTGCTCCTTCAGCTTCAGCTAATGGTCCAGTGGAGGTTTGCCCTGGTAACCCGACAGAACTACAAGCCTCTGCAGGGGACTCCTATCAGTGGGAACTGAACGGAGTAGCTATCCCTGGAGCGACATCTTCGACCTACAGCACAGATGTTCCTGGCTCCTACACTGTTGATATTACCCTTGGAGCATGTGCTGGTACTTCTTCAACAATCGAACTCACGGCATTTCAAGCTCAGTTAGTCGCATCTGGAGATGTTACACTTTGCGATGGTGAAACTGTTGATCTTACTGCTTCTGGTGGTACAAACTACAGTTGGTCCCTTGATGGTAACGCTATAGGTGGTAACGTGGATACATACAACGCAAATACAGAGGGTAATTATGAAGTTACCGTTGATAATGGAAACGGCTGCTCTCAATCGGAATCGTTAGCCGTTACAATTGGTGATCCAATAACTGTGGTGGAAGCAATTACCGACGCAAGTTGTGGAGAGGCGAACGGTGCAATCTCATTAACAGTATCTGGAGGTTTTGGAAGTTACGATTTTGATTGGTCGCCCCTAACACCAACCTCAAGTGATATCTCTGGAATTACACAAGGTAATTACGATGTCACAATAACCGATGCTGAAGGTTGTACTTTCACAGCTACTTATACGGTAGGTGATGCTGGACAATTAACAGGGTCTGTAACTCCGAACTCTGCTACGATTGAAAGTGGAAGCTCGGTAGATTTAGTAGCTACTGGGGGTACGAATTACAGCTGGTCACCAAGTATTGGATTATCCTGCTCTAACTGTCCTAATCCAACAGCTTCACCAACAGAAACAACCACATATACGGTGACGATTTCCGACGATAATGGCTGTCAAACTACGGCAAGTGTTACAGTTACCGTCGAATCCGCTTGTGTTGACATATTCGTTCCTACTATCTTCTCTCCGAATAATGATGGAAATAATGATATCATGTGTGTTTACGGATCTTGTATCTCTACGATAAATTTCGAAGTCTTCAATAGATGGGGAGAAAAAGTATTTGAAACAACAGATCCTGAGGCATGTTGGGACGGAAAACAAAATGGCAAAGAATTGAACTCCGGGGTATACATTTTTAAAGTAGTGGTCCTACTCAATGACGGAAACGAAATAATAGAATCCGGAAACATAACGCTTGTAAAATAATATTGAAAAGATAAAATGATGAAGAATCTCAATTACATAGCCGCTTCAATAGCTCTGATATCCTTAACAAAGCTGTTCACTTTTGCTCAGGATGTACATTTTTCCAGCATGGATTATTCTCCACTTACCTTAAACCCTGGATTAGCAGGAGCGCAGCACGAGGTGAATGCTACCTTAAACTACAGGAGTCAATGGAACTCCATTAGTACACCGTTTACAACTATTGCGGCAGGAGCTGATATGCGCATTAAAGCAGGTAATGTTTCAAAAAATGGAATATTCGCAGCAGGGATTAACCTTTACAACGATAGGGCAGGTAATAATTCTATTAGTACGAATAACGTAGGGTTGTCCCTCGCTTATCACTTGAAAATAAATCAAAACAGCACGATTGGACTTGGCCTTCAAGCAGGATTTATCCAACGAACATTAGACGCTTCCACTGGTATGTGGAGTAGCCAATACAATGGCATTGCCTACGATCCTTCAATTTCAAGTGGGGAAACCTTTGGCAACCCTTCTTTCGCCAGATTTGATGTTGGAGCGGGTGTGGTTTATTCCTTGGGGACCAATGAGCGAAACATGCGTGCCAACGATGGTATGAGACTTAATGCCGGATATGCTGTGTTTCATATAAATCGACCTTCTTACTCGTTTTTCAATAGCGAAGATGATCCGTTATACATGCGTCATGCAGCTTTTGTTAATGCATCCTTTGGGATTAGTAATACAACGATGTTTATTGATCCAGGAGTTTACTTCCAATTACAAGGGCCAAGTATGGAAATCTTAATTGGGGCCGACTATAAAGTAATGCTTTCCGATGGATCCAAGGTGACCGGAAACATTAAAAATTCCTCTGTCGCATTGGGTGTTTTCTACAGAAATAGTGATGCGGTTGTACCAAGGGTTATCTATACTTATTCAGATTTTGCGCTTGGAATGTCCTACGATTTCAATATTTCTGGACTTTCTCAAGTCACACGTGCAAGAGGAGGCGTTGAATTTTTCTTTCGATGGGCGATGGACGGCTCCTTTGGAAAAACAAAATCAAGAATTTAGTCCGAGCTGATATAACAATTCATAAAAAAAGGGAGCATTTGCTCCCTTTTTTATTAGTTAAAAACTGATTTAATGACCGCTGGATAAAGATGTCCAAATTCAATGACGCACCATTCTTTGAAGGCACGCAATTCTTCTGAATCTTTAATCCAACTAACGGACTTTTTCAATTCTTTTTGAAAAAGATACTGATCAAAACTTACTTTGATAAGAATTTTTTTACTCAATTCCACCATCGTTTATTGCTTTTAGTTTTCTCGAATATACGGAATCTCGATTAATTCATGTTATCAAAAGATGTTAAAAAACAATGCTCGCGTATTTCAAAAACCAAATTACTCGTTAAAAACGAAGGATTTCATTGATTTTTGTAAATTCGACAAAACTTCTTCTGTGAAACAGCACTATTTAATTCTATTACTCTCCTTCCTTTTAACTTCTTTAGTTTTCGGACAACGAGAAGAACAATACAATGAGTTAGTAGCTTTGATAAAGAAAGGGGCTTATGCAGACTCATCAGATGTTTTCAGATACGGGAATATGGCGATCAAAATAGCCGATGAATTAAAAAGTCCTTCGAAAAAAGCACAAATCTTCCAGTACTTTGCGAATTACCACTTTTATTCGGGTCGTATGGACCTTGCGCGGAACTACTACGATACATCTAGCCTCATTGCACTAACTGTATCCGACTCCATGCTTTACATTTCAAACGAAGTACGTAAAACCTTTATTCAATCCGTTCAAGACCCCTACAATGCTGAAACTCGCTTTAAGGAACTTGTTGAAATAGCGTTGAACAAACAATACATGGTCAGCTTGGTAGAATGTTACAACGGGATAGGAATTATCTATGAAGACCGTCAAGATATGCCTGCAGCATTAAGCTACTATCTAAAAGGATTAAGTGCAGCTGAACAAACACAAGACCCACGTCTTATTGGAATGCTTTACAACAATATAGGACTAACAAAAGTCCAATTGAAACAGTTCGATGAAGCCCTTACTGATTTTAAAAAGGGGCTGAAATATGCCGAAAAATCGGATGATATCCGACTTCCCTTTAATCTAGAAAACAATATAGGGCTCATCTATAATGACAAAAAAGACTACGCTAAAGCTATTAATCATTATAAAAACACCCTGAAACGCGCAAAAGAACTTGGGTTTCCATCTTATATATCCATTTCATTCGTAAATCTAAGTAACTCCTTAAATCAAAAAGGAGATCATGAATTATCCATTCAATACGCCGACTCCGCTCTTACTATTATGCAGGAAATAAAGGACACGCGTAACATACCGAAAACCTACTTTTTAAAGGCAACTGCACTTTTAGACCTCAATAACCCGTCAAAAGCATTAGAATTTGTCCTAAAAGGACTAGAGGCATCCGAAGAAGAGAAATTCCTAGAGAATAGCGTAGGAGGATATCGATTAAAAGCAAGAGTATTGGAAAACATGGATCGATTTGAAGAAGCATATATCGCCTTTAAATATTTCCACGAGCTCAATGATAGTTTGTATAACTTGAGTAACACCGAAAAGTTTCAAGAACTACAAATGGCTTTTGACAAAGAAAGAAGTGACGCAGAAATTCAGCAAAAAAGTTCAAAAATTAGTATGTTGGAAAAAGAAGGCGAATTAAAAAAGACACGTGTATTCATACTACTCGTTTCGCTAATTTTTGTTCTTGTAGTTGGCGTAGGAGGTATGTATTTGCGCTATGTAAGAATCACGCGCAAACAACAACGCGAATTCACTCAGAAATTAATCACAAGCGTTGATCAAGAACGTTCTCGGATTTCACGTGATTTGCACGATGACATTGGACAATCCTTATCTGTCATAAAATCGAAAGTCAACCTCTTCGAAAAAGGTCAACTCACCAATCTTGAAGGTATTGACCAAGATATTGGGCAGCTGATCGACCAAACCAGATCAATTTCTCACAGTTTACACCCCTCTTATCTTGAAAAAATTGGGCTAAAGCGCTCCATTGTATCGTTACTCGACAAAATCGAGAAAAACACCCATTTGATTACAAGCTCAGAAATCGATAATAACATTGATTTATTAGATCTGAATGCACAAACTCAACTTTACCGGATTACTCAAGAAACAATCAATAATTCCCTAAAACACGCTCAGGCAAAATCAATTCGTGTGCTGATAAAACCCAGTGGTAACCAATGGGTCTATTCCTACCAAGATAA
>JALQTG010000271.1 GCA_023264075.1 Crocinitomicaceae bacterium | reverse complement strand
AAGGTATGTTAGCAGCTATAGGACTAACTTTAATCTTGAAAGAAATTCCTCATTTATTGGGCTACGACAAAGAGCCTTTTGGTGAGTTAGCATTCAATCAACACGATGGTGAAAATACATTTACAGAAATTTTATACGCCTATGAACATTTTAGTATTGGTGCAATAATTATTGGAGTCGTTTCGATTGGAATTCTGATCTTGTTCGAACAATCATTTTTTAAAAAAATAGCGCTCTTTAAATTCTTACCTGGGGCTTTATTTGTTGTTATTTTTGGGGTAGTAATGAATCTTTGTTTCGAATTATTTATTCCTGAATGGACATTGTCAGGAGACCATCTTGTAATACTTCCTGTTGCTGAGTCATTTACCGAATTTATTAGTTTTTTTAAAACACCCGACTTTGGATTATTAAATAATCCAGATGTTTACATAATTGCTTTTACCCTTGCAATTGTGGGTAGTTTGGAAACATTATTGTGTGTGGAAGCAACTGACAAACTAGACCCGGAACGCCATGGCACACCAACCAATCGCGAACTAAAGGCCCAAGGAGTGGGAAATATTATTTCTGGATTAATTGGTGGCCTTCCAATTACTCAAGTGATTGTGCGCAGTTCAGCCAATATTAGTGCAGGAGGAACTTCAAAAGTTTCTGCAATTTCACATGGATTAATTTTGATTGTTACGGTTGTTTTAGTTCCCGATTTGTTAAATAAAATACCACTTACCTCACTTGCAGCAATATTACTCTTAGTTGGTTACAAACTCTCTAAAATTCAATTATACAAATCTATGTATAGATTAGGCTGGGAGCAGTTCGTACCTTTTATAACTACAATCGTGATGGTTTTATTAACAGACCTTTTAAAAGGAATAGCTTTTGGAATGGCTATCGCTATATTTTATATTCTCCGTTCCAATTACAGAAATAACTATACAAAAAATATTTCCGAAAAAGAAGGGAAGTCGATCTACAATATTGTTCTCTCAGAAGAAGTAACATTCCTCAATAAAGGGAGCATTCGGGAAACGCTCAACAACCTACCAGCCGACAGTATTGTAGTCATCGACGGTAAAAAATGTGGACGCATCAATTATGATGTACTCGAAGTCATCCAAGAATTCGAAAAATTCGGAGCCGTAGAAAAGAATATTCAGCTCTCCACTATAAATATTCAACACCCGGATTAATTGATTGCGCGATGACCTTAGCACCTTATTCCGATGACTATTTTATGCGCCAAGCTTTGCAAGAGGCAGAAAAAGGCATGCATGCGGATGAAGTTCCTGTAGGTGCGGTAATTGTTGCTAAGAATCAAATTATCGCGCGTTCTCATAACCTTACTGAATTACTAAACGATGTGACCGCCCACGCAGAAATGCAAGCCATTACAGCTGCGGCGGAAAACCTTGGCGGAAAATACTTGATAAATTGTACACTATACGTCACCCTTGAACCCTGCGTGATGTGCGCGGGGGCACTCAATTGGTCGCAGATTTCAAAAATTGTCTTTGGAGCCCGCGACGAGCGAAGAGGAGCCGGTCGCTATGAAAACATCTACCATCCAAAAACAGAAGTGATTGGGGGCATACTCAAAGAGGAATGTAGACAATTGATTCAAGATTTTTTCCGAAAGAAACGCTAATTTTTTCAAGGCACACTTTAATATGAGCACGTAGTAGCTTGACTTTCCGGCTTTCCAACTTTCCAACTCAAATTACAAATTCTTCATCACAATCCGCACGGTTTGACGCGTCTTCTGTTCCATGAAAATTTCTTTCCCTGTAGTCACGCGATCAATGGTTGCTTGATCATAATGACGAATTGTTACGAGTTCTAAATCGTTGTTATATTTAATGGTATAATCAGTACTTAATTCATCCACCAACTTTGGCAAGGATTCAGGTCGAATATCCATACACACGGTAAAGCTCAACGCAGAATTTTGCATGACATTGATGCGTGCCCCAACTGCGGCCAATCGCTTAAATATATCGCTCATATTGTCCTCCGCGATAAATGAGAAATCTTTCGGCGTAATCGACATCAATACTTGATTCATTTTAAAAATAAATGAGGGAACCAACGCATCGTATTGGGTTGAAGGCTGAATAACGGTGCCCGGGTTTTCAGGCGAAACGAACGATTTAACGTACAACGGAATCCCTTTATTTTGTAGCGGTTTTAAGGTCTTGGGGTGAATAACAGATGCCCCATAATACGACAACTCAATCGCCTCCTTGAATGAAATCATATCCAATTTCACGGTGTTATCAAACCATTTCGGATCGGCATTCAACATTCCAGGTACATCTTTCCAAATGGTCACATCTTTCGCATCTAAACAATAGGCAAAAATCCCCGCTGTAAAATCAGATCCTTCTCGTCCTAAAGTTGTTGTAAAGCTTTCATCCGTATGTCCTAAAAAACCTTGGGTGACGAAAATGTTTTTTTCAGCATGGTCTGCGATGAATCGACGAATAAGTTGTTCTGTTTTTTCGAATTTTACGTCCGCATAGCGGTAATTATTATTGGTGCGCACTAAATGCCGAGCGTCCATCCAAACACTATCTTTTCGCGACAAACCAATATAGGCTTGAATTATTTTTGTGGAAACTACTTCTCCAAGCGAAACAATTTGATCGTACTCGAAATCATAATTCTCTGCAATTGGCAAGTGAACACGATTCCCCAATTGATTAAACATATTCTTAACCTCATCAAAAATGGGGTGGTTCTTCTGTTCAAATAACCCATCAATGATGTCGAGGTGGAAAGCCTTACGCTCCTGAACTAGGGCCCGAAATTCGTCGTATTTTTTGTGATAAAGTGCTTCTGTAATTAACTCCATGGCATTCGTCGTTTTCCCCATAGCGGAAACTACAACGATCACCTTATCATCGGAAAAGTTATTAATGATGTAACTTACATTCTTTACTGCTTCTGCATTCTTTACAGAGGCTCCTCCAAACTTAAATACGCGCATAATGAACTATTGAATCGCGAAAATAAGTGTTAATCAGCAAGTGGAATACATTTTTTGGAAAATCTAACATAAATCATTTGGGGGGTTAGAGAAATGTTGGCGGGTTGCAGATCAACGGTTGCAGGTTAGATGCACTGCGTGCGTTACAGGTTGCAAGATGTGTGGAAGCCTGGAACTTGCAACAGGACACAGTCCTTCTAACCTGCAACCTGAAACGCGCGCAGCGCAACAATAAATTCCTTATTTTTAGCTTCATGGATCAACTCCTCGTTTTACAAGCGTTGCGCAAAGAAGCTTTTCTTCAAAAAGCACTACACCAGCTTCAACGTGATTTTTCGCGTATTGGGATTGACTTCCCTGACCTCCTTGAGCTGACCACATTTGAAGCAGCAGAAGAAAAAGTGCAAACTATTTTGGACGGAATTATTCATGAACATCCAGAAAGTTTACCTCATATTCTTTACATTATTGACCTCTCTGAAATCAAGATGAGAAAGCTGATTGAATCATCTGAAAATAGCTCAGCCGATTTAGCCTATGCCATTCTTCTTCGCTGTGCTGAAAAAGTGTATTGGAAGGAAAAATTTAAATTGTGAGAATTATTAGCCGTAACTTTCGCAATCAAATCAAGTAACTACAGGTTTTGTTAAAATATCAAGTCTACTTAAAATATCCTTAAGCATTTTCTCCTTAGTTAAAAAAATTCCATCAAGAAGCAAGCTAACTAATTTAAAATAATTGAATTGAAAAAAATAACAAAATAATAGACGTAAGCTACTAGTATG
>JALQTG010000049.1 GCA_023264075.1 Crocinitomicaceae bacterium | reverse complement strand
AGCTCAATTATACGGGGAGTTTATACAATTCTTTCCAAAAAATGCCGTCGAATATTTCGTTTCCTATTACGACTATTATCAACCTGAGGCTTATCTGCCTGTAACAGACACCTACATTGAAAAAGACCTTGCTATTAATGATGAAATTGAGAAATTGCGTTTATCAGCTACCTCCGCGCTTTTATCAGGCCGAAGAGACGTGATTGTTGTTTCTTCAGTATCATGTATTTACGGTATAGGAAACCCGAACGAATTTGCAAACAGCATCATTTCCATTAAAATAGGTCAAGTAATTAGTCGTAATAAGTTTCTTTTTCGTTTGGTTGAAAATCTCTATTCAAGAGCAGGTGATGATTTTAAACGAGGAACGTTTCGCGTAAAAGGTGATACAATTGACATTTTTTTAGCGTATTCAGACTATGCACTACGAGTCGCATTTTGGGGAGATGAAATTGAAGCTATTCAAACCATTAATCCAGAGTCTGCGCAAGTCATTGAAATCTTCGAGGCGATCAATATTTATCCTGCCAACATTTTTGTAAGCTCTCCAGAAACGACTCAAGGGGCAATCACTCAAATTCAAGAGGACTTGATGATCCAACTTGAGAGCTTTAGAAAAGAGGGGAAAATAATCGAAGCAAAACGGTTAGAAGAACGCACGAACTTCGATCTCGAGATGATTAGAGAATTAGGATATTGCTCTGGAATTGAGAACTATTCGCGTTATTTTGACAAGCGGGAACCAGGAACTCGTCCTTTCTGTTTATTAGATTATTTTCCGAAGGACTTCATGGTGGTGGTAGACGAAAGTCACGTGACACTGCCACAAGTGAAAGGAATGTATGGTGGTGATCGAGCACGTAAAATCAATCTTGTCGATTATGGATTCCGCCTTCAAGCAGCAATGGATAATAGACCATTGAAGTTTGAGGAATTCGAAACCTTACTGAACGATGTTATTTACGTTTCAGCAACTCCCGCCGATTATGAAATTGAAAAATCAGATGGCATTGTAGTGGAACAAGTCATTCGTCCTACAGGATTATTAGATCCGCTGATCGAAGTAAAGCCAAGCATAAATCAGATTGATGATTTAATGGATGAAATTCAAACTAGAATCACTTTAGAAGAGAGAGTACTTGTTACTACCTTAACCAAACGTATGGCAGAAGAACTTCAAAAATACCTGGATAGAATGGGCATTGCGTGTCGCTACATTCATAGTGAAATAGATACACTTGAAAGGGTTCAAATTTTACAACAATTGAGAGCTGGTGCATTTGACGTACTCATTGGTGTAAATCTTTTACGAGAAGGACTCGACCTTCCTGAAGTAAGCCTTGTTGCGATCTTAGATGCAGATAAAGAAGGGTTCTTAAGAAACGAACGTTCACTCGTTCAGACCGTTGGAAGAGCTGCACGTAACGTCAATGGAAAAGTAATCATGTACGCAGACAAGATGACGGATTCCATGCAAAAAACAATCGACGAAACGGCGCGCAGAAGAGCTATACAAATGGAGTACAATGAGGAACACGGATTGACCCCACAACCGCTGAACAAATCGAATGAAACGTATATTTCAAGAGCAGAAAAACCTGTCGAAAAAGCAGCATACACTATAAAAGAGCATTTGGAGTCAATAGCGGCTGACCCAGTGATGCGCTATATGGATGTTGCTCAACTTGAGAAAAGTATTCAGCATACACGCAAAGAAATGGAAAAAGCAGCAAAAGAATTGGATTTTATCGAAGCAGCTCGCTTAAGGGACGAAATGTTTGCGCTGCAGCAAATTTTGAAAAGTAAGGAAAATTAAAACAAGTGGTTATGGCTTGTGATAAACGAATTGATAAGTGATGGTACCTTCTTGCTGTTTGGAAGCGTTACCATCAAAGTTGAATCGAGAAAGTAAAGCGTACTTCTCAGCCTGACGAATCATACACTCCGTAGGATTAACTGATAATTCAGGAACAACCTTAGCATAAATAACATCTCCACTATTTCCAACCCGAACTTTCACCACAACTTTACCGTTAATATTCCCGCAGGTATACCCTGGATTTCGCACATGCCAATCATTATTATTCAAGGGAAACCGATTTTTTAAGTCATAACTTACCATTGTCTCACCCGCGTATGCCTTTTCAGAACCAGCTTGATTATTGGTTGATGTTGTTTCATTCTTCTCATTTCCCTCTTGAGACTCAACATCGGAAGTGGTTTTGGTCTCTTCGCTCGCCCGCTTACCTTGTAAACTTGCGATAACGCTTTTCTCAAAATCTCGAATATTCTCTTCTGCATTCCCTATGTAGGAAGAATAATATTCATTCTTAGATGCAGATTTCTCCCGCTCATCATTCATGTTTGTCACATGAGATGTAATTTCCCGAAAAAACTCTGGGTCTAGCTGTGCTTCTTCAAAAGATTCGATTTGATCCGGAGTAATCTCAATATCATCAGGAGCTTCGATATTTTTTCCTTGAAAAGACCATGCTTCAAAAGGCACGCGCTCCTCATAAGTCTTCATTTGGAGGTACAAAAATACTCCCAGATGCAAAATCAATGCAACTACAATCCCGTATTTATGCTTTTCTATGAAGTATAAGATATTATTCATCACCTCTCTGTAACGAAATTAAATAGCGTTTAGATAAATTAAAGTAACTAATATCATCTTCCGCTTCTAATTGAATCAAATCATTGTCCAAGGTTAAATAGCGACGGAATTTGGAAGGCACAAGCTCTGCTCCAGTGGAATCAATTAATCCAAAAAGACCGTTTTGTTTGACGATAAATAATTGTGACGAGACCTGCTTAATATCCTCAAAATTCGGAGCAGCAACCCACTCCCCTTGAAAATCAATAACTCCGTATTGATTTTCAAGAACAACGATTGCACGGTCATCTGAAAAAGGATACGCATAATCATATTGATATGGGATTTGCAACTTTACTTTTGGATCAGCATATCCCCACTGTTTTCCTTTTCTGACAGGAGTAAGCCCCCCAAAATCTCCAATATCTTCAAATAATGCAGGAAATATCTGTTGCCCCAAACTATCAATCATCCCGTATAAATCGCCTTTACGGACACGAACGTGACCATTTTCGAACGATGAAAATTGATTTAAATTCGGGAAAACCAAATGTTTGATAGGAATCATTTCTTGGCCGTATCGGTTGATATAACCATACTTCCCATTTTTTTGAATAAGCGCTCTGTTCTCAGATAATGGACCAATTCTATCTGCAAATTGATCCAATATAAAATTACCCGTCAATGAAATCAAATTAACGGAATCCCTTAACTCATAAATATATAATGAATCTGAAAATTTTCTCAAGTCAGCATTCTTTACGTTCAGTACTATTCTTCCCTCGGTATCAATCAATTGAGTTTGACCATCAACTATAACTTTTGCCAGCCCATTACTGAAAGAATATGCTTCATCGTACTTCATTGGAATTTTATTGTAACCGTGGGTATCATAATAACCATAATGATCCCCTTGTGCCGCATACATAAGTCCTTCCGAAATTGGTCCAATCTCATCATACACAGGCGGCAAAATGTATTTACCTGACCGATCAATCACACCAAGTGCGCCATTTTGTTCTACAATCGCTCTGCCCTGATCAAAATCTCCGGCATCATCAAATTGATAATCAATTACTAATTCTTTGTTCTTGTCAATATATCCATAAACACCATCTTTACTCACGACTGCCAAACCGTTGCTAAATATTCCAGCAAAATCGAAGGAGGGAGGAATTAGGGGGATTCCGCCAACATCCATATAACCGAATAAATCCTTTAACCTGTATGGAATCAAATTCATCGTGACTAACTCGAGGTCTGCGATAATTAAATCATGAAACGGAAAATCTGGAAAGCGTTGGTCGAATGCATTAATCGTTTTGGCAGTATAATCTGACGTTGCAATTCGATAAAGATTTAGCCAAGCTTCATTCACATAAGGATTGCCAGAATAGTTCTCAATAAAATTGATGTAACTTTGTTCTGTATTCTCGCGGGTGCTAAACTTATATATGTTTCGATATGCCTTTTCGGATAAATGATTCGAAGGAAAAAGTTCTAAAAACCGAACGTAGGAATCGATATCACCTTCAACGATCGTTTCTGCATACTGCGCTTCCTCTAGTTTTAATCTCGCCTGGCTAATGAACACGCTCTCATCATAGTGTGTTATGAAATGTCCGTAACTGCGAGAATTGTTCCACTTGAGTGCTTCTTCAAATGCCAACGAATCTCTCAAATAGATAGACGAATCTTTTAATGATGACCAAGGATGGTTCGATGCAAATTCCATGTATCCTTGAATAGAATTTTTCGCTCGAGCTATTTCGAAGAATCGAACGCTAATCGCTTCTCTCCACAATTCCATTCGTTTGAGCGTTAATCCAATGTCTCTCTTATATACTAAACGTTTTTTTTCTTCTAATTGTAAGTATGTTTCTACAGACAGCAAGCTATAATGATAGGCAGAATCAAGGTTTGAGAAGGGATTATCACTCCTACCATATATTTGACTTAATCCAAAAGCCGCTGGCGAGGTGTTATTTTTAAGCGATTTTTCAAATCGCTTTTTTGCTGTGAAATAATCATATTCCGTGAGAGCGTCATATCCTTTTTCAAGCATATTACATGCTGTCATCAGTAAACTGAAAGTAAACCAACTAAATGTTTTGAATAGCGATGACTTCGTGCTCATTTCGACGTAATATTCACGTCCCACAAAAGTAAAAAGAAAATCCGTTAATCGGTCGATGATTCAAATAGTTGCTCATGCGCAGAAGCGCTAAGCTCAAATATCTAACAGAATGGTTTGAATGTTGTTACTCGATTTCTCAATCATATGACCTCTTAACACTTTTTTTTATTCAAATCACTCTAAATCATTTAAATTCGCAGTTATGAGTTGGCGTAATACAAGGAGATATTGTAAAACTTCGTGGAAAAATCCCCTTCAGCCTTTTTGGAGCTGTTTGTTTTTGTTGTTCTTCTTTACCAATTCCTATTCTCAAATCACAACTACTTCTAGCACTACTCTAAACTTTAAGTGCAATGGATTGCCTTGTAATTACAATGGTCCATCCATATTAATCAATGAATTAATGATCTCCCCTACAAATGGAGATGGATCTATATCTGGCCCTGGACCTAATGGGGGAATGGGAGAATGGATAGAACTATATAACCCTGACTTGTGTGAATCTGTTGATATATCATGTTACTACTTAGGGAATTACACCTACGAAGGAGCAGGTGGGGTTCGTATTCCAAATGGTACAGTAGTCCCTCCTTCTGGTTTCGCGCTCATTCGAGGCGTTTCAGCTCCTCCTGTACCAGCTAATCGTCTTGTACAAAATGGTGGAAATGTAGTTGAAGTCGTCGTATCCAACAGTATTACTGGGCCAGGTGTATGTTGCACAGGCACGCGTGTTTGGTTCCCGAATGCTGGTGGATGGTTCGCGTTCTACGATGCGAATGGAATTCCTCAAGATGCTGTAAAATGGGGGCCTGGGAATCAAAATGATGTAAATTCTGCACCTTGTATATCCTTTCAACAAAATTGTAGCGCAGTGGCTTCATTACCCAGCTATACCGCTATACCCGCTAACCGAAAAACTCAAGTCAATGCTACGGATGCAAGCACACACATAGGTCAAAGTATTCGAAGAATCCCAGATGGAGGAACTTGGGCAAATATTGGTCAACCAACTTTCGCCAATTGCAATGCTGCTTGTATACCTGCAGGTCTCTCGACGTGTGATGGAACAGCTACAGTTAATCCGTCAGGAGGTGTTGCCCCTTTTTCATACAGCTGGAATGACCCTTTAGCTCAAACGACGCAGACCGCTGTTGATCTTTGCGCAGGAACTTATACGGTTACTGTCACAGATGCTGCTGGAGACACTGCACAGGAAACAGTTGTAATTGAAGATTTTGAACCAACAGTATCACTAAATATAGCTTCAAGCTACTGCCTCAATGACCCTGAGGTTGAACTAACTGGATTCTCACCTGCGATTTCAGGAGGGACCACCGGAACATTGAGTGGTCCAGGCATAAACGGATTAATGTTTAACCCCTTTAATGCTGGTGTTGGCAATCATACAATTACATATAATTATAGCGACGAGTTTGATTGCAGTAATAGCACTTCCGACGAGTTGGTTGTATTTCCCTTACCAGAGTTAAGTGTGTCCAATAATGATGGGG
>JALQTG010000260.1 GCA_023264075.1 Crocinitomicaceae bacterium | reverse complement strand
CATTATGAGTTTAACACAAGGTGTTTTGGCAGATATACCTGCTATAGGTATCCGTTATAGCTTTTTTGTAGGGATTGCGTGTTTCATCTATCTCGCTTACTACGCAATACGCATGAAAAAACAATTTAAAGCACAGTAAGGTTGGCGCTACGCTTTTGTTGCAGGTTGAAAGGACTTCGTCCGTTGCAGGTTTGCGCTACGCTCTTGTTGCAGGTTATCGCTACGCTCTGGTTCGAGGCTTGACAGGTTCTGCCCAGACTAAAGTCCACCCAACCTGCAACGCGAAGCAACCCAACCTGCAACAAGAGCGCAGCGATAACCTGCAACTTGCAACGCGAAGCAAAATTACCTTCTATCCATTTATCAACTTTCATTATCTTAGCCCGAAAAATAAAACTATGGCTTTCGAAAATATATTAATAACACAAAATGAACGTGTTCAAACCATCACAATCAATCGTCCGAATCAATTAAATGCATTGAATAAGCAAACAATCCAAGAATTGCATGAGGCATTGAAAGCGGCTGAAGGAGATGCAAGAACGCGAGTGATTATTCTAACTGGTTCAGGCGAGAAGGCATTTGTTGCTGGGGCGGACATTAAAGAATTCGCAAGTTTCGATGTCGCTCAAGGCAAGCAACTCGCAGCTCAAGGTCAAGAATTGCTCTTCAACTTGCTCGAAAATCTGACCACTCCCGTGATTGCCGCAGTTAATGGTTTTGCACTGGGAGGTGGTTTAGAATTAGCCATGGCTTCACACATTCGTATCGCATCGGATAATGCGCGATTGGGACTGCCAGAGGTTTCGCTTGGGGTAATTCCGGGATACGGAGGAACACAACGTTTAGCACAATTAGTAGGTCGTGGAAAAGCCATGGAAATGGTAGCGACAGCCGGAATGATTTCAGCCCAAGAAGCTCAATCTTGGGGATTAGTAAACCATGTAACACCACAAGATGAATTACTGCCGCTTGCGGAAAAAATCGCTTCAAAAATTTGTGCCAATTCGGGAAACGCCATCAAATCTGCCATCCGTGCAATTAACGCAAATTACACTTCTGGCGTAAATGGCTACGACGTAGAAATTGCTGAATTTGGAAATTGCTTCGGAACAGAAGAATTTATCGAAGGAACAACTGCCTTTGTTGAAAAGCGCAAAGCAAATTTCAAGTGACATTTGAAGACAGTAAAATAAGATTGTAGGACTTTATTGGGTCTACCTCATGAAGTAAAAGTTTACTTCAGTTTAAGTGAATACACGGACTTGTAGAGTTCTGGTGATTGGAAAAAGGCATCGAGTTCTTTACGCGTATCTTCTTCGATGAACGGCATCAGCGGCTGCTCTACTTCAAACAATTGAGTGATGGCATTTTTGATTTTTTGATCCCAATCTTGATAATAAGTATCAAAGTCGTCAGGTTTGATTTTCTTGCGACAATTGTCCATACCACAGCTTACTTCCATTTCAGTGGTTAGGTTAAAAATCCCATACTCATCTGTAATTTGCTCTCCTTTCAGGATGTCTCGAATCGCAATTTCAAAACCATAACCCGTCGAAATTGTGTTGCAATTACAGCAATGATTCACATATTTCGCAAAATCCCAACTTATCACTCGATTACCCTGAGGATCGATGTACGAGTATTTCTCAATAACTTGTTTAACTTCCTCTGAATGCAACAGATAATCGGTAGGAGAAATCACCAATTCTAAGCTGTCTTTTACATAAACAATTGTACCTTCTGGGATGTCCTCGGTGGCAAACACACCATATCCCACATGCTCATTAATGAACTTTAGTTCTGTTTTTGGATGAATCATAACAATTAAATTAATCATTTATGCCCCCTCGGCTTCATCCCTTTGGGAAGGTGATTACGGCTTACTCAGCGCTCTCTATTTTAAGTCGAATGTAGAATATTTTTTAATTCATGATTCACTTCGATAAAAAAATAGTTTAAGCAGCAAAGAAGGTGTTACAGGT
>JALQTG010000225.1 GCA_023264075.1 Crocinitomicaceae bacterium | reverse complement strand
CGATTTAAATATACATTTTACCGAAGCCATAAATTACACCGTTTAAATGGCATTAATGTTGTAATTTCGGTCAACAAAAATTAAATTATGAAATTATTATTGCTTTCAACCAGTTTCTTCCTTATAGCTACTTTTGTTTCTGCTCAGATCACGGAAGCAAAAATTGTTTATGAAATGAAAATGGCCTCCGACAATCCTGAATTGGAAATGCAACTTTCTATGATGCAAGGATCTAAGTTAGAATTGGTATTCGCCGACAACAAGAGTAGACAAAATGTTTCCATGGGTGGGTTTATGAGTACAACAACTATTTCTGATGCTCAAACCGGAGAAACATTAACACTGATGGATGGTATGATGGGTAAAATCGCCATGAAAATGAACGTCAATGACGTTAATGAAGAAGAAGAAATGGAAGAAGAATCGATTGAATTCGAATTCACAGACGAAACAAAGGAAATCCTTGGATATACATGCTATAAAGCTGTTTCCGTAGATGAAGAAGGGAACGAATCAACGTTCTGGTACTCAAAAGAAATTCAAGCTCCTAAAACAGAGAGTCAATACATTCAAAAACAACTTCCTGGAATGCCCTTGGAATTTCAAATTATATCGCCTGAAGTAACAATGACATTTTCTGCCACTGAATTTGCTTCTAAGTTGAAAAAAGCAGATAAAAATTTCTCGATGGACATTCCAGAGGGATACAGTGAAATGACACCTGAAGAAATGCAAGGAGCCTTCGGTCAATAATCTAATTCAACTTTTAATACAATGAAAAAATTACTCGTTTTAAGTGCAATAAGCATTTGTTTAACTTCAATTGGACAGATTACTCAAGGAAGAGCCTCTTACGATTTGGTCTTTTCCTCAGATGACCCCCAAACATCTGCTTATGTAAGTCAGATGGAAGGTTCCACGTTGGAAATCTATTTTTATGGCGACAAAACGCGCTCTGAAATGTACATGGGTGAATTCATGACGACCATCAATATCATGGATAAAAACCAAGATACTACCCTCACGTTACTCGATGGAATGATGGGGAAAATAGCTATGAAAACTACGGAGAACGATATGGAGGACGAACAAAAACTAGCCATGTCAGAGCGACAAATAGAACTTGTTGAAGGTGCTAAAGAAATTATGGGCTACACGTGTAAAAAAGCAATTATTACAACGACGGATGGTAACGAATCCATTGTATGGTACACGCCTGAAATCGTTCCAAACTATCGTGAAGGACAATTTTTAGTAGATGAAATCCCAGGATTACCATTAGAGATGACTTCGAAATGGGGGAACATGAGCATAACATGCGTAGCTTTTGAGTTCAATAAGAAATTGAAAAAACCTGAAAAGTTATTCGATACTTCAATTCCGGACGGATTTACATTGCGTACTTCGGAAGAAATGAAACAAATGAGAAGAGGACGCTAGTCCTCTTTTTTTATTGGATATAAATCAGTGGATCATTTTTCAAATGGACTTATCCAAGGACAGATATACGGCAATTGTTAAGCAAAAAGCCAACGAACTTGGGTTTTTCTATTGCGGGATTTCGAAAGCAGAATTTCTAGCTGAACAAGCTCCTCAACTTGAAAAATGGTTGTCCCTTGGGATGCATGGAAAAATGGAGTACATGGAGCGTAACTTTGACAAGCGTCTTGACCCAAGACTATTAGTTGATGGTGCAAAATCAGTTGTTTCGTTGCTCTTAAATTATCACAATCCTGAGAAACAATTAGATTCTGAAGCTCCAAAAATTTCACAATACGCATACGGAGAGGATTATCACTTCGTAATCAAAGACAAACTAAAAGAGCTACTGAAGCACATTCAATCAGAAATTGGAGAAGTGGGAGGGCGCGTATTTGTCGACTCGGCACCTGTTATGGATAAAGCGTGGGCAGAAAAATCTGGATTGGGCTGGTTAGGTAAAAACACCAATCTGATTCACCCGAAAGAAGGCTCATTTTTCTTCATTGCAGAATTAATCCTCGATTTAGAGCTAACTCCTGATGGACCAATAAAAGATTATTGCGGTACCTGCACAAAATGCATAGATGCTTGTCCAACAGAAGCGCTCGTCGAACCGTACAAAATTGACGCAAAAAAATGCATCTCCTACCTCACTATTGAACTAAAAGATCAACTTATCCCCTCAGAATTCGAAGGAAAAATGGACAATTGGGTGTTCGGTTGCGACATTTGTCAAGACATTTGCCCTTGGAATCGATTTTCCAAAAGACATGGTGAACCGCGCTTTGAACCACATCCTTCTCTCCTGTATCTGACAGCTTCTGACTGGACCGATTTAACAGAGGACATCTTCCAGCAACTCTTCCAAAAAAGTGCTGTTCAACGCACAAAAATGAAAGGCCTCCAACGTAATATTCAGTTTACACAAAAATAATTCGCGCAAAATTATTGTATATACAGCTGTATATCAGTTGCTAAATCATTCATTATATGCTTTTGTCGGCCCTTTATTCTTGGATTAAAGCCGAAATTTTGCAAAATAAAAAAATAATACTACATTTAACAGACTATTTGAAACCTTATACCATGAAAAAGACTACTCTTTTTGTGACACTATTGCTGTCCATTTTTTCGCTTACAGCCCATTCCCAAATTCTTATTAATGCGGATGTAGACATTAATGGTTTTCGTCACAATTATAACTGTACTAATGACGCTGCAGGAAACTTTCCAGACCCTCGGTTCAGAGTTTGGGTAGGTACTAACAACGGGAACTTCTCCCAAGTTTCTTCGGGTCCTGGAATATTCCCGGGGTGTACCGTGACCTACGGAATGGATGAAGCCGAATGTTCTTTCTGGAACCCCGGATTAATTAATGCCGCGCAAATTGTTGGTCAACCGATTAACCAAATCAATATCGATTTACAATCTTGGGAAGAAGATGGTTGTGGTTCTGATTGTGATCCAAACACATGTACGTTTAACAGTGATGATACACGATGCGGAAGAACGCGTATTGGAGATATCAACTTTTGG
>JALQTG010000222.1 GCA_023264075.1 Crocinitomicaceae bacterium | reverse complement strand
ACTGAATGAAATGTCGGGATGTATACTATTGTTTAAATGCGAGAATTTTCAAAAAATGGGAGCATTCAAAATGCGCGGAGCTACCTATGCTATCGCTCAATTACCAGTGGAATTGCGAAACAAAGGCGTTGTCACCCATTCTTCAGGGAACTTCGCTCAAGCCCTCTCCCTTGCTGCACGATCGCTAGGTGTTCAAGCCTATATTGTGATGCCAGAAAATGCGCCAGAAGTTAAAATTGCAGCTGTGAAAGGTTACAGGGGACAAGTTATATTGTGCGCGCCAACAATGGAACAACGTGAAGCAACTGCGCGCAACATTCAGCAAAAGACAGGAGCTACATTTATACATCCCTCGAACGATGCAGCAGTCATTACTGGTCAAGGAACGGTAGCTAAAGAATTATTAGAGGATTATCCGGATTTGGATATTATTGTCTCACCTATCGGTGGTGGTGGACTCATTGGAGGAACGGTTTTAGCGGTTGAAGCACATCAAAAAAAAGTTCAGCTTATCGGAGCAGAACCTGCAGAGGCAGATGATGCTTATCGTTCATTAATTTCTGGTAAAATCGAAAAAAATACAACAACGAACACTATTGCTGATGGGCTAAAAACGATGCTTGGAGATATCAATTTCCCACTTATCCAGCGCGGGGTTCAGAAGATCGTTCGAATTGAAGAAAAAGAAATCATTGATTCCATGCGGCTTATTTGGGAACGTATGAAAATTATTGTAGAACCCTCTTGCGCCGTAACCTTAGCAGCCGTGCTTAAAGAAAAAGAGTTCTTTGCCGGTAAAAAAGTTGGATTATTAATTTCAGGAGGAAATGTGGATCTGAGTAAATTACCATTTTAGCAATGTCATCATTCAACTATTATGCTGTTTTCAAGCCCTACGATATGCTGTCCCAGTTTTCTGGTGAGCCCACTGATCGGCTGCTCGGAGATCTACATGTATTCCCAAAAGATGTTTATCCTGTTGGTCGTTTGGACAAAGACAGTGAAGGTCTGCTGCTACTCACCAATGACAACCGTTTCAAAACCACACTCCTCTCTCCTATTAGTAAAATATCAAAAACCTATCTCGTTCAAGTCGATGGTGAAATCACACAAGACGCTATAGACAAGTTATCAGACGGAACAATTACTATCAAACATAAAGGGAAAGAACATCAGGTTTTGCCTGCCGAATGCCGAATAGTGGATCCTCCTGCTGAGCTACCCGATCGATCCATACCGATTCGCTATCGTAAGAATATTCCTACAAGTTGGATTGAACTCACTATCACCGAGGGTAAAAACCGACAAGTGCGAAAGATGACAGCGGCAGTTGGATTTCCCACCTTGCGACTCATCCGAATTGGAATTGGAGAATATCGAATCACTCAATTTACACATAAAAATGTGTGGACATTCGATCCAACACAGATAATTCGATAGACCGCTGTTAAAACCATCTCTCATCCTTTTATTTGTTTATTTTTCGATTATTTTTACGTTTTAAATGACGAATCCATGACTATAAAATACAACATACTTTTCCTATTCATCACTTTTACTTTTTTAGGACGTTCGCAAGAAACTGAGAACAAAGAATTAACAGTAGAAACCATTTGGAAAGAATATCAATTCTTCGCAGCTGGTGTAGAGGGTTTCCGATCCATGAATGACGGAGAACACTTTTCTAAATTCAGTATTATTGACCAAGACAAATCTATTGTAAAATATTCTTTTATTAATCGAGGTGGTGCTGGCGAGGTTCTAGTGAATGGAAAAGACCTCATTTTCCAAGGAAATAAATTGAAGGTAAGTCGCTACGAATTTAACGCAGACGAAACAAAAGTGTTGCTTGTAACAGAAGAAGAAAAAATATACCGACGAAGTTATTCTGCCGTATTTTTCCTTTACGATATTTCCACCAAAGAACTTCAACCACTTGACGCTGAACAAAGTCCACAAACACTTGCTAGTTATTCTCCGGACGGAACGAAAGTCGCTTATATCCATGCCAACAATTTATACATGCGAGACTTAACCAGCAATAAAACACTACAACTTACAAAAGACGGCGAATTCAATAAAATCATCAATGGTACAACGGATTGGGTGTACGAAGAAGAATTTGCGATCACCAAAGCGTATGACTGGTCGCCAGATGGAGCATATATAGCATACTTAAAGTTCAATGAGTCGCAAGTGAGAGAATTCACCATGACCTATCATTATGAATTGTATCCAGATTTATACACGTTTAAGTATCCAAAAGCAGGAGAGGATAATTCGAAAGTTACCTTACACATCGCCTGCACAAAAAAGGGAAAAAGCCGTCCTGTCGACTTAGGAGAATACGAATACATTCCTCGGTTGAAATGGTCGAATGTGGAAAATAAGTTAATGGCCCTTACCTTAAATCGTCATCAAAATCACCTGAAGTATAATTGGGTGAATGCATCAGAAAAAAACCTTCTCGCAGATGTTGTGTATGAAGAAAAGGATGCTGCATATGTAGAGATTGACGACAACTTAATCTTCCTAAAAGATGGTAAACACTTTATCCGCACAAGCGAAAGAGATGGCTATAATCACATTTACAAAATAGGAATTACAGGAAACGTAAAGCAACTCACCACTGGTGACTGGGACGTTGTAGATTTTAAAGGAGTCGATCAAGATAATGGGTTGATTTATTTTACCTCGGTGGAAAGTCACCCGACCAACAAAGACCTCTACGTCGTGGATTTGGAAGGAAACAACAAACGTTTACTCAGTCAGAACAAAGGCTGGAATGACGCACAGTTTTCGACAGGAATGAAATATTATGTGAATAACTGGAGCGACGCGAATACTCCTCCGGTTTATTCTTTACATACTGCTAAAGGAGACTTGATTGAGGTCCTCGAAGACAATGAATACCTTCAACTCGCACTAAAGGATTACAACTTCCAGCCGAAGGTTTTTATGACGGTGGAAGGTTACGACGAAACGTTGAATGCATGGGCCATTTACCCTCCAAACTTTGATTCCACGAAGCAATATCCAGTATACTTCAACGTATATTGTGGTCCTGGTTCAAATATGGTAACGGATGCTTATGGATCTGCGAATTTTGCCTACCATCAATTGCTGGCGCAACATGGCTACATCGTGTTTTGTGTGGATACGCGAGGAACAATGTATCGCGGTGCTAAATTTAAGAAATCAACGTATTTACAATTAGGAAAATTAGAAACGGAAGACTTGATTGCTGTTGCGAAAAACCTACAAAAACTCGATTACGTAGACGCTGAACGCATCGGAATTATGGGGTGGAGTTATGGTGGATATATGTCGTCATTAGCGATGACAAAAGGTGCAGATGTCTTTAAAATGGGAATAGCTATAGCTCCTGTAACGAACTGGCGATACTACGATAACATCTACACAGAACGTTTTATGCGCACTCCACAAGAGAACGCGGCTGGTTACGACGACAACTCCCCTATTAACCATGTAGATAAGTTGAAAGGAAAATACTTTTTAATCCACGGCTCTGGAGACGACAACGTACACGTGCAAAACTCCATGGAAATGATTAATGCTTTAGTCAAAGCTGACAAAGATTTTGATCTATTTATCTATCCAAACAAAGATCACGGAATTTACGGAGGAAATACACGTAATCATTTGTTTCGCATGATGTTTGAATATACGTTGAAGAATTTGTAGTGCATTGCAGGAATTATTATTCAGGAGTGCAATTTATCAATTTTCATAGTCGAGACAAAATATTTTCAAACAAGTCTATAACTCCATTGTTATATCGAACAAATTATTATCTTAGGCAGCGATTTTAGACGATTATAAATAAAATAAACAATGAGCGAAGTTGTAAAATTAGAAATTGACGGTAAAGTAATTGAATTACCGGTTGTTATTGGAACAGAGAACGAAAAAGGTATTGATATTAAAACACTACGTGCACAAACGGGTTATATCACTATTGATCCGGGGTATAAGAATACAGGAAGTTGTTTTAGTTCAATTACTTATTTAGATGGAGAGAATGGTATTCTTCAGTACCGTGGATATCCAATTGAACAACTTGCTGAAAAAGCAGACTTCTTAGAAGTGGCCTACCTATTAATTTATGGTAATTTACCGAGCAAGAAAGAATTTGATTTGTTCAAATCCAGCATAACTCGTCACACACTTGTTCATGAAGACATGAAGCGTTTCTTGGAAGCTTATCCATTCAACGCCCATCCAATGGGAGTTCTTTCTTCCATGGTATGCTCATTGTCTACATTTTACCCAGAGTCTCAAAATCCGAATAGAGCAAAAGAAGCAATTGATATGACGATGCATCGTCTAATTGCGAAATTGCCAACATTGGCAGCTTGGGCCTATAAAAACAAGATGCGTCACCCATTCATGTATCCGCAGAACGATAAAAGTTACTGCGAGAACTTCTTGTACATGATGTTCGCAATGCCATCTGAGGAATACAAAATCGATCCGGTAGTTGTAAACGCGTTAAACACCTTATTAATTCTTCACGCTGATCATGAGCAAAACTGTTCTGCTTCTACGGTAAGAATCGTAGGTTCTTCGCAAGCTAACCTTTATTCTTCAATAGCTGGTGGAATTTCAGCCCTTTGGGGACCACTGCATGGTGGAGCTAACCAAGCTGTAATTGAAATGTTAGACCAAATAATGGCTGATGGTGGCGACATGGAAAAATGGGTTGCTAAAGCAAAAGATAAAGATGATCCATTCCGTTTGATGGGCTTTGGACATAGAGTGTATAAAAACTTCGATCCACGTGCACGTATCATTAAGAAAGCGTGTGATGATGTATTGGATAAATTAGGAATCAATGACCCAACATTAGAATTAGCGAAAAAATTAGAGAAAGTAGCTTTAGAAGATGAATACTTCGTACAAAGAGGACTTTACCCGAACGTAGACTTCTATTCCGGTATTATCTACAAAGCGCTCAACATTCCAAGCGAAATGTTTACTGTAATGTTTGCTTTAGGGCGTCTACCAGGATGGATTGCACAATGGAAAGAAATGGTTGAAAACGGAGATCCAATCGGTCGCCCACGCCAAATCTATACTGGTGAAACAAAAAGAGATTACATTCCACTAGAGAAACGTTAATCAAATAGAATATATTCATCAAAGCCTTCAGATTTCTGGAGGTTTTTTTGTTCAATCACCTAACACACCAAATGACTCAACTTGCAACCTGCAACCTCCAACCTGCAAACTGTATCCTCAAAATAAACGTCATTTTGTCAGTCATAACCCCATGGCATAGTCATTGACTAATGCAATTGAATATTTAAAATAATTATCGCTATGAAAACAGGTCACATTAGTGTAGAAACGGAAAATATATTTCCGATTATTAAAAAGTTTTTGTACTCTGATCATGAAATTTTCTTGAGAGAATTGGTTTCAAATGCCGTCGATGCATCACAAAAATTAAAAGTACTTTCGAAGAAAGGCGAATATAAAAAT
>JALQTG010000120.1 GCA_023264075.1 Crocinitomicaceae bacterium | reverse complement strand
AGCCAATGCATTAATCCCGTTAACCCTCAATAGCTCTGCGAGTTGCTCTACTTTTTTGCGACTTAGACAATAAATAATTCCTGACTTGCCTGCTTGGGTTCGAATATATTTAATAATATCTTTTTCAATCTCTCTTTTAGGACGTACCTCATAATACAAATTGTCACGATTAAAAGAGGCTTTGAACAAACGGGCATCACCCATATTTAAATTCTTCTGAATATCCTGCTGTACCTTAGGAGTTGCAGTGGCCGTCAGCGCGATAATCGGAACATTTGAAATCGCTTCAAAAATTTCGCGCAATCTTCTATACTCTGGGCGGAAATCATGTCCCCATTCAGAGATACAGTGTGCTTCATCTATCGCAAAGAATGAAATTGGTACAGAAGTAAAGAAATCGATGTTGGCTTGCTTTGTCAAGGATTCGGGAGCTACATAAAGAAGCTTCGTTTTTCCAGCAACAATATCTTCTTTCACTCGGTTAATGTCACCTTTGGACAAAGAACTATTCAGCACATGAGCTACAGCATCATCTTCACTCACATTTCGAATCGCATCAACTTGATTTTTCATCAAGGCAATTAATGGGGAAACAATTATTGCTGTCCCTTCAGACAATAATGCTGGTAGTTGATAACACATGGACTTACCTCCACCTGTAGGCATAATCACAAACGTGTTTTTCCCGTCTAAAATATTATTAATAATCTCCTCCTGATCTCCCCGGAAATGATCGTACCCAAAATATTTTCTTAGCGCTTGATTTAAATCCGTTAATTCACTTACTGCCATATCTAAAATTTGTTTCCATCCCTCTAATTCAAAAAGGAATATGAAGTTAACTAATCCATAAGAAGTATAAAAAGCTTCTCGGCATACACAATATTAACCAAGACAAACGCTTGATTTATATAGATTAACCTATTTCTTGTTGTTTAAATTTAGTGAAAAATAACGAGTGAACGCACAAAAATGAAAAATTATGAACCCATTTTAAAGCGTTGTGATGAACCAAATAGAGAAGGAAACTAAAAAAGCAATTCCACAATAACTCAGGAATTTCATAAAGTCATTCGGTGCATTCTCCCGACCAACTTTATCGGCCATCACCAACCTGTAGTTGAGTATAGCAACAAGTGGCGCAATCAAAAATGAAATTGTAGTAGCTGTATTCACCATTAAGCGAAAGTCACCCAACTGTTGAAAAAGTAAAATCAACCCCAAACTTCCAGCAGCGATCACAAAAATAACTCCTGTGCCTTTCCCTTGACTTTCTTGTTTTCCAGCGGCCAGCGAGAATGACGTCCTTAGTGCACGTGTATATCCGTCCAACACAGTAATGAAAGTGGAAAACATAATGGAAAAAGCAGCAGCAGAAATGAAATAAAAAGACCATTTGCCTATTGATGTGGTATACAATTCAATTACAAATCTCGAGAAATCTACACCACTTGTCGGTACCTCTCTACCGCTTCCATATACCATCATGGCGCCCATCGCGACAAAGAGAATCGCTAAAAAAGCTGATATCCAATATCCAACACGAAACTCCCGCACCGATTCTTTCACTGTTGGGTGGTAACCTGTTTGTTTAATTTTTTCAACTGTCCAAATACTGCTCCACGCCGACAAATCCACTGCGGTCGGCATCCATCCCATTAATGGAATGAGATACAACCAGCCGTTCTCACCTAAATCAGGCAAAAGAGAAGCATTCGTTTGAGGACCCTGAAATAGCGCTGCAGAAAAAGCTACACAGGTACCAATAACCAACACAATCCCCAATAATTTAATGAGATTCTCCAACCCTTTAAACCCTCCGAGTCCCAATAATAACAAACAACTACCAAACAGAGCTAGGTGTGTGGCATATGGAAAATTCAATAACACATTTAAGTGAAATAAATTTTCCATAAATCCGATCGTCACAATACCAACGGTTCCAGTCACAAAAAAAGTAGAGATGACGGTTACTACCATATAAGCGTATAACCAGAAAACATGCATTTCCTTGTACCCATGAATCAATGTTTTACCGGTAGCTGAAGCATAGCGCGCTCCGAATTCAAAAAAGGGAAACTTGAATACATTCGCGGCAAGAATAAATCCAAGCATGGAAAAACCATACAACGCACCTGCAGTCGTACTTTGAACCAAATGAGAAACACCAATTGCTGTAGCCGCAAATAGAATTCCTGGTCCTAAAACTTTATTCAGTGCGCCTCGATTTGCCATAGCTTAAATTCTCCATTCATTATGAACAAGGGCAACTAAACGCAATTGATTTTCAATCTGTTGAAAGACAATAATCAACGAACGCCAGTCCATGCCCATCAATTCAGGATTCTTCGGCGGGCTATAGAATTCAACGAATTCACCCTCCGGAAATAATTGCTCCAACGCAGAAATACTATTGCCTCTCATCGGCAAAACAACGCTATTTATCTCCACCAGTGAATCTAAATAATTTACATCGAATACAAAACGCTGAAAATAGCGTTGAGCAGTCATTTCAATCGGTTCACCTGTACCATCAAACTCTCCCCAATTCAATAAAGAATCTTGAGCGTGTAACTCCCATAATTCCAGAAAAGAAAGTCGTTGCATTGATGCTTCATCAAAGGATGTATATGGCGCAAACAACACTTTCCCCCCTTCGTTAATAGAGTCGTTACACTCGAAATCAAGACGCGCCAGGCATCTCAAATGGACCAATGCTAATTCTTCGGCATTCATTTCAGATATGACCACTGTGGTATCCGAGATTACCGTTGTCGGAGAAGTTGATGTGGCTGATACCTCAGGAGAATCGGAGCATCCAACATTTAAGAAGCAAGCCATCGAAAGTCCAAATACAATAAATTTTCGCATGTATGTAGTTGATTTGAACACAATAATATAAAAAACAAGCCAATTACTCCTTTGACAATGTTGAAAAATGTCTAATACCTTATAAAGTCGATGATTCCATTAAAATGCGCAGCAAATTGAGGAACAAATATGTACCTTTGTACCGCAAATAATTCAAATGGAAGTTACACGCGAAAAAGTTTTAGAGGCACTCGGCAATGTAGTTGAGCCGGATTTAAAAAAGGATATTATTTCCCAGAATCTAGTAGAAAACCTAGCCATTGAAGGAAACGTTATTTCCCTTACCGTAAACGTGGTAAACCCAGCATTGCATGCTCGAAAAAGAATGCAAGAAGCCGTGAACTTTGCCTTAAAAAGAGTTTTAGGTGATCAAGTAGAAGTGTCCACAACTGTAGTAGGATTACCCGTAGAGGCGAAATCCGCTCGAAGAAAAATTCTACCAGAAGTAAAACACATCGTTGCTATTGCCTCTGGAAAAGGGGGAGTAGGAAAATCTACCATTACGGCAAACTTAGCTGGGGGATTAGCGAAAGCAGGTTACAAAGTTGGAATTGTAGACGCTGATATTTATGGCCCTTCGATGCCCACAATGTTTGATATAGTAGGAGAACGACCTCAAACCATTGAAGTAGATGGAGAACGCAAAATGACTCCTGTGCTGAGCTATGGGATTGGCATCATGTCCATTGGTTTTTTTACAGAAGCTGACAATGCTATAGTCTGGAGAGGTCCAATGGCCTCAAAAGCACTCACACAAATGTTCACAGACACCCATTGGGGAAAATTGGACTACCTACTGATTGACTTACCTCCTGGAACAGGAGATATTCACCTTTCTTTGGTTCAAACTGTGCCTTTGGACGGAGCTGTCATCGTTTCAACCCCTCAGGAAGTGGCATTAGCCGATGCGCGCAAGGGGGTAAACATGTTTAAACTTGATAACATTAAAGTTCCTGTGCTTGGCCTAGTTGAAAATATGGCTTGGTTCACACCGTTGGAGCTTCCAGAAAATAAGTACTACATTTTTGGTAGAGATGGGGTAAAAAACCTTGCGGAAGGAATGGGAGAAACTTTTTTGGGACACATTCCACTTGTCCAAAGTGTGCGGGAATCTGGAGACATTGGTCGCCCAGCTGTTTATCAGGAAAACACACCGATTTCTGCAGCATTTGATGAATTAGTTCGTAAATTTGTATCGGAAGTAGACCGAAAGAAAAAATAAAATGGCACTAAACATAGAACGTTTAACACAAAAAGTGAATGAGGCCTTAGAACAGTTGAGGCCTTTTCTTGAGGCGGATGGCGGCGACATGGAGCTTGTTGAAATAACCGAAGAAGGTGTCGTTCGTGTACAACTACTTGGCGCTTGTCGTGATTGCTCAATGAGTGTTATGACGCTTAAAGCGGGACTTGAAGAAGCTGTTAAAAAGGTGGCTCCTGAAGTGGTGCGCGTTGAAGCAGTTGAAATGGTCTGATTTCAACGATGGTGATAAGGTTCTCCCTTAAGTATCGTCATTGATCGATACAGCTGCTCTACGAAAAACATACGTACCATTTGATGTGAAAACGTCATTTTACTTAAAGAGATTTTTCCTGTTGCTAGTTCAAACAGTGCATCTGAAAAACCGTATGGTCCTCCAATGACAAACACAATTGCTTGACCTCCTTGATTAAATTGTTTCTGTAAAAATTCGGCAAACTGTTCAGAACTAAATTCCTTTCCCTTTTCATCCAATAAAAAGACTTTTTCTCCTGGTTGGATTTTTGTTTGAATCATGTCGGCTTCGCGCGACTTAATTTGCTCTTCAGTGAGGGTCTTAGATTGCTTCACATCCGGAAGTTCGATTCGATCAAAAGTTAGGTAGTGCCCAAGACGCTTGACATATTCCTGCTCGCCCTCCTCCAGAAACTTCTTACCCGTCTTACCAACGCAAATTAACTTAATCTTCACCTATTCGAATAATTAACTACTGTTTTTGAATGGCCAGGGATTCAATCTTATAGACATCTCCCTCTTTTAAGAATTTTAAACTCACCTTAAAGGTGGATGAATTGGAAGAAGTGTAGAGTCCTAATGCGTAAGACCCCAATTTTTTTTCAGTTCCTTTGAATGAAAAAGAAAATGATTTCGGTGGGTTCACTTTAAAAAAAGTTTTTAACACTTGGTTTCCTTGCGGCTGGCTATAAACACCTTCCCTACCATCAAGATTAATTATCAATTTCGACTTTGAGAGCTCCATTATCTTTCCAGAATCACCCGTTTGAAAAGCTGTTTCTATTTCCGAAAATGGAATGACATTTATAGTCGCAAAACTCAGTGAAACCGTAACCAGTAAATAAAGTAAGTAATTCATCTTCTTTTCAATTGTTCTGCAGATTTAGCAAATATTATGCCTTAAAATTGACTAGAACCTAACTTGTGGTGCTTGAGCGTGTTCCGACCACCAGGCATCACTCAAAACAACCCGTAAAGTAAATACCACCGACTTATCTTCAGAACCCCATTCAACCAACCCATATCCCTTAACGTAAATATTGTCTGTAACAACCATTTGTTCACGCACTTCACTTGAGCCTGAACTCAATTCGTACCATCGAATTGTATCCTTCACAAGGATTGCGGGAAGCTCATTTCCAAATAGCACGTAAGTCGTATCCGGATTAAAAATATGTTTTTTCGAATCTTGAACAATGACAGTTGAATCAGCTACTCCTGGAAAATCAGAAATAAAGTGTGCTACCATATCTGTATAAACCGGAAAGGTATAATTCGACGTCAAGTATGACTGTCGCTTCAACCCGTCTCTATCAACAATCATGTGGTCCACTACTGTTAAGGAATCATTCAGCTTATATGTGAACCCTTCTGTTATTCTGAAGGAGCTATTGAATCGCTCCACAACAAAAGAAGTATCCGTGTCGTTTTCCAGACGATACATACGAAAGAAGCGCTCATCCAGCGGTTTTTCCTCATCGCTGTAGACGTAAATATAGGGTACCAGACTATCTGTGGGGAAAAAATAGGATGTAAAATCAGCTTCCGGCTTAATTCCTTCTGTTTCTTGGCAATTGGTGAATAAAAAAAGTAACCCTACAAAAAATAGTGGAATCAGCTTCTTCATAACTAAATCATTTTCAAAAACGCGACTTCTTGTTCGGTGAGGTGACGATAATGTCCTCTCGGTAAATCCTTTTTCGTTAATGACCCGTATTGCACACGATCAATTTTAACAATTGAATATCCGAGACGTTCAATCAAACGTTCTACATTCTTGGTGCGCATAGTTTTAACTTCCACACCAATTTCTCTGCTCGTTTTCCCGTCCACATAACTTGCATTGGTGACCCGCATCATTTCGTCGTCCATATGAACACCGGTCATCATTTTCTCCAAATGCTCAGGTTGAAAAGGCTTGTCAACGGTTATATGATAAATACGCGTCAAATTCTGCTTGGGATGAGTCAGCTTCTTGGTTAAGTCACTATCGTTTGTAAAAAGCAATAGACCAGTCGCTTCTCTGTCCATCTTATCCATTGGAAAAATACGCTCTTTGCATGCTTTCATTACCAATCCCATTACATTTTTTCGTGCCAATGGATCATCACCACGGGTAACAAAATCCTTCGGTTTATTTAGAAGAACATATTGTTTCTTTTCAGTATTAATGCGCTCACCATCATATTTAACAATATCATTTGGCTTCACTTTATATCCTAATTCCGTAATAATCTCTCCATTAACGGTTACTACACCTGTTTCAATAAGCACATCTGCTTCCCTTCGGGAACAAATACCTGCATTCGACAAATATTTGTTCAACCGAACATCTTCCGAAAATTTTGGCATTGGTGGCCCACTTGGCTTACGCTTGCTCGTTGAAGGCTCTATGGCCCTGCCTGTTCGAGTGGTTGTTTTTGCACGTTTTGGCTTTCCTCCTCCTCTATTTGTCGGTTTTGACTTTCCTACTCTCTGACTTCCTCTGCTACTTGACATTATTCATTTATTTAGCGCACAAAGATAGTGAATTGAACATGCAATTCATCATCGAAGATAAAGAACGTATTACATTGCGTAAAATGCTTTGTCCAAATGCTCTAAGAAAGTACCCGAATTATTATGAACAATAGAAATAATATCAAATTGGGCCTCCGCATCAATGTTCTTTGATACGATATACTGATGTGCGCACTGAATGATTTGACGCTGTTTCGTTCGAGTCACTGCTTTCCATGGAGGACCAATTTCACTGGTGTTTCTCGCTTTTACTTCTACAAACACCAAGTGATCTTCGTGCTTACAAATAATATCTACTTCGTACTTTTTAAATCTATAATTCCGATCGAGAATTTGATAGCCGTTTTTTCTTAAGTAGAAAGCGGCATAGTCTTCGCCAAACTTCCCCATTTCTTGATTTGTCATGTTGGAGGTGGTTAATTTCTATTGAAATTAGAAAATTTTTGCAAAAAAAACCATCAACGAATTCATCTTTTAAATTAACTTAGAAAGAAAAAACACCTAAAATGCTTCAAAAAGTTCCATTAGAAAAAGTACTGTTTCTAGATATCGAAACTGTGCCACAAGTTTATCAATTCGATGATGTCGACGAAAAAACAGCTGAATTATTCAACTTAAAAACTCGATTTCTTCAGAAAGAAGATACGTCCGTTGGTGACCTATATAACGAACGAGCTGGCATCTACGCTGAATTTGGGAAAATCGTGTGCATCTCCTGCGGATTTGTTCGCGAGACAAGAACAGGTAGATCCATTCGCATGAAATCATTCTATCACGAAGATGAAGAAACGCTGCTTCGGCAATTTAGCGGGTTGCTTTCAGAGCATTACAGCTCTCCGTATCATTTATTGTGTGGGCACAATGCAAAAGAATTTGATTTTCCATATATCGCACGACGAATGCTAGTTTTGGGGATTCCACTTCCTCCTCCTTTGGACATCGCAGGTAAAAAACCATGGGAAGTAAATCATTTAGATACGTTAGAGCTCTGGAAATTTGGTGATTACAAACACTTTACATCCCTCGCTTTGCTATGCCATATTTTCAATATCCCAACTCCTAAAGACGATATCACAGGTGCAGATGTAGCCCGCGTGTATTATGAAGAAAACGATTTGGATCGAATCAAGGTCTATTGTGAAAAAGATGTAGTAGCTTTGATCCAATTATTTTTAAAAATGCGTGGTGATGCACTTGTGGATGAAGGTGATATTGTTTTCTCTTAGTTTAATGTTAGTCAATTGCTCAAATAACCAAACGCCAACTCAGACAAATACTACTCTCAATCCAACAGAAGAATTATTAGCCCTATTTGAAGAATGGCCTTCGAACCTGTTTGAAAAAATTGATTCATTAGCTCCGTTATTCACCTCACAGGACAGCACTTATGCGGTTTACAATAGAGGGAATGAGTTTGAGCAGAACAGTATTTTAATTGTTAGCGAAAATAAGGAATCTATTGGACCATTCTTCTCACATTTTAGTCAAAAAGCAATTTCTACCTCCCGTTATGAGGACTATTACATTTGGGGAATGTCAACTAAAGACGGTAAAAGTTACACCGTTTCTCAGTACCCACACCCTGTGCTTGAGTGGGTTATTGAAATAAAAATGGAATCCGCTAACAATTAGCTCGATGAGCGCATCGAATACTTCCCGACAGACATGCCAATGTACAGCAGGATAATCAAAGGAAGCGCCCAAACGAACAACATAAACATTAAAATAGCTGACATACCCAGAAATACAAATCGCAATTGATTTTCTTTCCAGCTAAACGACGTGAATTTCAACGAAAAAAGAGGTAATTCAGCAACGAGAAGTAAGGAGAATAACACCACAAAAAACAGCAACACTTGATCCTTTATTAACGTCATACTGAGTGCAGTTCTCCAATCTCCCGCTCCGAAGCCGTCCCATAACATAAGGGCAAAAGCAGCAAAAAACAAGGTATTAGCCGGTGTAGGCAAACCAATAAAGCCTGTCGTCTGGCGTTCATCTAAATTAAATTTAGCCAATCGAAATAGACTCATAAAAGCAATAAAGAAAGCAAAAAGCGGATAAATTAAGTTCCACCCGGAAAACATCATGGGGTAATCTGGGTGCTCATTCCCAACAAGGTCATTTAAGTAAACTCCCACCCAAAGACTCACACTGTAGCCCATAGTACCGTCTAACCATAAGTTATTCAACCCTCCACCTTGCGCTTGAATCAAGTCCCAAGCACTCGAAACTATCAATACTACAAAAACCAACATGGAAGGTGCCACTCCAAAGGTCACCATATCAGCTAGCGAATCCAATTGCTTGCCTAATTCTCCTTGTTGTTTGAGCATTCGCGCAGCAAATCCGTCAAAAAAGTCACACACTGTTCCTATCAAAATAGCTAGCACAGCCCAATCTAGCCGTCCAGACAATGAAAAAACGATGCTAAAAAGACCTGCTAACAGGTTCGAGGCGGTAAGAATATTTGGAATTGAAAACATAGTGCAAAATAAATGTTTTTTTCCAATCTCGAAAAAGAATAAAACCAATGTGCAATTATCCCGTGCTTTCTTACCTCCATAAATTTTATTGTTAGAAATATATTAAAAAGAAATTTGTATTCCCAAGTCAACGTTTGTGCGGTTCGAAACGGTTAAATAAAAAATTAGGCAAACTGAAAAAAAATCACAGTTTTTATGTAATTTTGTACCTTAGCGTAACCTATGAAGAAGCAAGTTGTTTTACTGGGATGTATTTTTCTTTTGCCTTGGCTCATCCTTGGACAAGAAGAGGGGACGAATGCACCAAAATATTCAAATGAATTCCTTCAAATTGGGGTAGGCGCACGTGCCTTAGGCATGGGGAACTCTTTAGTTGCTGGTGTAAATGACGTCACGGCAGCTTATTGGAATCCTGCTGGTCTTGCCCATGTAACGAACGACCTTGATATAGGTCTTATGCATTCTGAGTATTTTGCCGGGATTGCGAAATATGATTATTTGGGAATCGCGCACAGCATAGACGATCAAAGTACTGTAGGTTTTGCAGCTATACGCTTTGGGGTGGACGATATTCCAAATACGACTCAGCTCATTGATAATGAAGGACGAATTGATTACGATCGGATTACGCTTTTCACCGCTGCTGACTACGCATTTCTTTTTTCCTATGCCCGCAAATTACCAATAGAAGGAATGAGTTTAGGTGGAACGGCTAAGATTGTACATAGAAGAGCTGGAGACTTTGCACGGAGTTGGGGATTTGGAATTGATGCAGGATTTATGTACCAACATAAGAATAAGTGGATATTTGCCGCAATGGCCAGAGACGTTACTTCCACTTTTAACGCTTGGATATTTAACCTCGATGCTCCGATGCAAGAAGTTTTTCTAGAGACAGGCAATGAAATTCCTGAAAACGGTTTGGAACTTACCCTTCCTCGCTTGATTCTTGCGGCGAGGCGTAACTTCAATATTGGAGAAAAGGGCATAAAAGTGTCACCCGAAATTAATACTTCCATCACGACAGATGGAAGACGAAATACACTCATAAAATCTGGTGTAGTAAGTATCGACCCAATGATGGGGGTTGAAATTGGTTATAAAAACATTGTCGCTTTACGCACCGGGATTAATAATTTACAATATTTGAAAAACTTCGATGATACACGGGATTTGGTTTTTCAGCCGAATATTGGCCTTGGGGTTACACTCAAAGGTGTTACTTTGGATTACGCATTTACAAACATTGGAAATCAATCAGAAGCGCTATTCTCTCATGTAATCTCTCTGAAATTTGGGTTTGAAGAAGCATTTAAGAAAGAATAAATAAGATGAAACATATTGCTTTTATATTGGCTTTACTTGGTGCTTTGCAAAGCAGTGGACAAACCTATGGAAATGAATGGATAGACTACAATCAACAATATTATAAATTCCCTGTAACGGCTTCTGGTGTGCATCAAATTTCATTTGCATCCATGAACGCTGCCGGAATACCTGTGGCCACTATCAACCCAAGTGATTTTCAAGTGTTTGGTAGAGAGCGAGAATTACCCCTGCGTGTTGTGGATGGCGGGGACAACAGCTTCGACGTTGGTGACTATATCGAATTTTTTGCTGAACGAAATGACGGATGGCTTGACTCCTTATTATACGATGATCCTAATACTATAGGAAATCCACTATATAGTCTGTACAACGATACCGTCTTTTACTTTCTTTCATGGGGAGCAGGACCGAACAAAAGGTTCAATCAAGAAACGGATGTAAACTTTGCAAACTATACACCAAAAACTTTTTTTTATCAGAAAAGTGAACGAAATTACAATTCCAACTATTATGGTGGATTCAATAGCGTGAATTCGTACAGTTCCTACTTCGAACCAGGAGAAGGGTGGGGAGGAGGAAATATTAATGGAGCAGCAGGTTCAACACTTACGGTGCCCATCTCAACGCCTTCCCCCTACAATGGAACAGATGCGCCTGCAGTAAAATTTCATGCCAAAAGTCTTTCGAATAGTGATGCAAACTATACCGGTGTTGGTAATCACCACCTCCGATGGGAAATTGGAAGTGGAAATGTTCTTGTCTACGACGAAATATTTATTGGATATAGACAAACCATCGTTAATGAAGAAATCGCAGTAACTAATTTAAGTGCCGGAAGTACGAATGCTTTTTTTAAAATTATTGGAGATCAAGGAGCTACTACAGATTATCAATCTTTAAATTACGTGTCACTCACATACCCTAGAGCCACAAATCTGAACAATCAAACGTACGCAGATTTTACCGTTGAGGATCATGCCAGTCAAGCAAAAAACCGTTATGATTTATCAAATGCTAACCTAACAAATCCTAGGTGCTTCGTTTTTGGAGGACTAATAGCTCGATCTATACCAATGGTTGAAAATGGTAGCACATGGCAAGTGCTGATACCAAATTCTGGTAACGGTGTAAAACAACGTGTAATAATTGCCTCAGAAACTGAAATTAAAGAAATCACGCAACTTTCTCCTGTTAATGGTAATGGTTATTTCACTCCCTTTAATTCGTTTAACTTTGAAGAGTCCTATCTCATTTTCTATCCACCAACTCTCTTTTCAAGTGCCACTCAATACAAATCTTATCGATCTAGTCCCGGAGGAGGGGGGCATAATGCAATTTTAGTTAATGTTGATGAATTATATCTTCAATTTGGCGGGGGTATACCAAAACACGCACTTGGACTTCGAAGAATGGCAAAAATGAGTTATGATTTGAGTACAGCTAAACCAATTGGATTGCTTCTTCTTGGAAAGGGTGTCCGTGAAGCCAATGAAATTAACTCTTTACTTGGACAAGGCTCCCGTAAAAATACTTTCTCCTACAACATGAGTTTGATTCCTAGCTTTGGGTATCCATCAAGTGATATTTGTTTTACGAGTAAATTTGATGGGATATCCTGGAAACCATTTATACCGATAGGAAGAATTTCCGCAAAAAATGATGCAGATGTTATTGCTTATCTGGATAAGGTTCAATCTTACGAAAACAAGCAAGATCAAAATGATGTATACGATAAAAGCAATAAGGAATGGCAAAAACAAATCTTACATTTTGGCGGAGGAACCACTAGCAATGAACAAAACTTGTTTAAATCTTATTTAAATTCAATGAAGAACACCATTGAAAACCAAAATTTTGGAGGAAATGTCTCATCATATTTTAAAGATAATTCTAATCCCTTTAATCCTGTATTAAGTACAGACGTGAGCGAACGAATTGAAAATGGAGTTTCTCTTATGACTTTTTTTGGACATGGAACTGCAGGTGGAGGTTTTGATCAAAATGTTGATGACCCTCAGAATTGGAATAACACCGGAAAATATCCAATGGTAATAGGTAATTCTTGCTACACTGGAGATATATTTATGCCTAACTATAATTCAATTTCAGAAAAATTTGTATTGCTTAATAATTTAGGGGCAATTAGTTTTATTTCGTCCACAAAACTTGGCTTTGCAAGTTATTTAAACACCTACACATCTAATCTGTATGAGCAAATTAGTGAATTCAATTATGGGAATTCTTTTGGAAGCCATGTAAGTAAAGCAATTGAAAATATTCAATTAGTAAATAATTCTTTCTTAATGGAAACAACTTGTGCCCAAATGACTTTACATGGCGATCCTTTGTTAAAAGTGAATTGGCATAATTTACCTGAAATTGACTTAACAATTCAAGATGTATTTTTCCAGCCATCTCAGTTTTCCCTATCTACTGATAGTATCGAAATAAATATTGTTCTCACAAATTTAGGACAAAGTATTACTACTCCCTTTGAGCTCGTAGTTCGGAGAAACTTCCCTAATTCCCAAATTGACTCAGTTTATACACAATTCATTTCTGAATTGCATTATCGCGATACCATTCGCATAATGATGCCTATGCAACCTTCAATCGGTGTAGGTCAAAACCTCTTTAACGTAACTGTTGATTTGCCCTCGTTTATTGACGAAAACTATGATGAATTTGGCAACAATGAAATCAACACTTCACTCTTTATTAACGTTGATGGAATTATGCCTGTACTTCCCTACGATTATGCCGTTGTTCCAAATGACAGCATAGTTTTGAAGGCTTCAACCATTAATCCAATAGCGGACTTCAATACCTATCGCTTTGAAATAGATACCACAGACTTATTCAACAGTCCTTTCAGAAAATATGCCTTAGTAAGTGGCTTCGGTGGTGTGAAAGAAGTCTTGCCGAACGAATGGATCTCAACAGCCACTAATGGCATTAGTTCTTTAACACTTGAAGATAGTGTTTCCTATTTTTGGAGGGTCGCAGTAGATAGTACGGACCCCCAATGGACAGAGCATTCTTTTCAATATATTCCGGGAAAAGAAGGATGGGGACAAGATCATTTTTTTCAATTCAAAAATGGAGGTTTTACTGGTATAGAATACAACAGGAACAATAGAAAACGAGAATTTTTAGAGATTGAAAAAATTGTAGGCTGTGATGTATATGACAATGCTTCCAATCAAAGCACCATAAATCAAACTTTATGGACTCTAGATGCTCAGGAAATGGAATATGGATGGTGCTTTACAACTCCTTCCATACATGTTGCTGTAATTGACCCATTAACAATGGAGCCCTGGGGGACTTTCAACAATGGACAAAATCCTAACCATCAATTTGGCAATGTGAACAATGGTCCCGCATGCCGCAACAGAGTGGAATATTATTTTATTTTTCGGCAGAATAGCACCTCACAAATGTTAGCACTACAAAACATGATTGAAAATGAAATTCCTGAAGGACACTACATCTTAATGTATACAGCGGCAAGAGCTCAATATGGGAATTGGCAAAACTATTTGCCTTCCTTCTTTACAACCATGAATAATCTCGGGGCAACAGGTATGACTCCTTCATCGAATGATAGAGCTTTCATCTTTTTTACACAAAAAGGCAATTTTGATTATACCACAGAAGTTCACGCTACCACGTCTGGAGAGTTTATTACTGCATCTATTCCAATCTTAGGATTAAATAATATTGGCTTGGAAACTTCAACAATCATAGGCCCAGCTGCAGAATGGGAGACGTTGTTTTGGAAGCAAGATAGTTTGGAAAACCCTAATTTTGATGAAACTCGTTTGATAATCAGAGCGCTTGATGCAAGCAAAACAGTTCAGTTAGAAATTGATACCTTATTCACAGGAAATGATTCCATAATTAACCTGAACAACCTTATTCCTGCGCATCAATATCCCTATCTACAGTTGAGGGCCCTTTACCAGGACACCTCCGGGTTAACACCTGCGCAAGTGGATCGATGGCACGTCCTTTATGCTACTCTTCCGGAAGCAGCAATTGATGGAAGCTCACAATATTCTTGGATATCTTCGAACGCGACCATAATTAATGAAGGTGACGAAATCACCTTTGCAGTGGATGTTAAGAACATTAGTTATTTGGATATGGATTCTTTACTCGTTCGTTATTGGGTGGTAGACGAAAATCAAACGATACACCCTATCCCCTATGAACGGCAAGACTCTCTGAAAGCAGGTGAAGTCCTGCGCGACACAATCACATTTAGTACTATTGGTCTTGCTGGACTAAATTCGTTTTGGATGGAAGTCAACCCATATACTGTATTTCCACTCAAGGACCAACCTGAACTAGCACACTTCAACAATCTACTGCAACGTCCGTTTGCGGTAGAGCCAGATGATTTAAATCCTCTCTTAGATGTTACGTTCGATGGTATGCACATACTCAATGGAGACATTGTTAACCCTAATTCGGAGATTGTTATCACATTGAAGGATGATAACCCCTTTCTAATTATGAGTCAAGATGCGGATACCAGTTTGTTTGGAATCTATCTCCGACATCCAGATGGTGTGCAACGGAGAATTCCTTTCATCAGTGAAAATGGCCAACAACTCATGTACTGGGAACCCGCCAATGGCGATAACCTTAAGTTTAAAATTATCTTTCCAGCGGTCTTTGAAGTTGAAGGCGAATATGAATT
>JALQTG010000070.1 GCA_023264075.1 Crocinitomicaceae bacterium | reverse complement strand
ATATCTTTTAGCAACCGCTATTTTTATGCAAATCAACTGTTGACTTATCCTAGCTATGGCGTAGAAAAACCCATCGAGTTAATTACTACAGACGGTATATACGCTGAACGTGTGAATCAAAAAGAAGCCCAAGCTGCAGCTGCCTTGATCGAAGAGAAAGTTGCTCAGAAAACGTACAATTTTGGGGTTGTAGCATTTAGTCAAGCACAATTAGATGCCATCATCAAATGTTTAACTCCAACAACCCAACAGTTGCTCTACGAGAATGAATCGAATGAGTTATTCTTTAAGTCCCTAGAAAATGTTCAAGGTGATGAATGCGACCACTTGATTATTAGTTTAGGCTATGGACATAATGAAGAAGGTCGCTTTTCTATGCAATTTGGACCTCTAAACAAAATCAACGGTCACCGAAGATTGAATGTATTAATGTCGCGTGCTAGAATAGCAATTACATTTTTTCGGTCTGTTCAATCCACCGATTTCTCGATTTCAGAAAATGATGGTGTAGAGTTACTGCGTAAATTAATGTTGCATTTAGAGAACATCAGTGAAAGAAAAAGCATGCTGGATTTTCCTTATGGGCTCAACTGCACGCAAAAAAAAGAGGAACTAACGGTGTTAGCTCCTCAAAAAAATATTCCTTCCGCCTTAGCGTTGGTAAATCTTCATGCTGTATTAAAACAGCGAGGATGGAAGTTAACTTATAGATTTTAATACTAGCTTCGCTATAAGATGAAAGAGAATAAGACTTATTTGAAAGACAAATATCTTAACATCTTAAAGTCTTACCTCTTCAAGTCTAAGTCTAAAGTTTTCTAGCTACCTCTACCTCTTCGAATGCCTCGATAATATCGCCTTCTTTGATGTCGTTGAACTTATCCACGTTCAAACCACATTCATAATTATTTTTCACCTCTTTCACATCGTCCTTGAAACGTTTCAAAGAACCTAGTTCACCAGTGAAAATAACAATACCATCGCGAATCACTCGAATTTTCGAGTTACGTTTGATAATACCGCTTGTTACATAACAACCGGCAATCGTTCCAACTTTAGAAATAGAGAACGTTTCTCTTACATCAGCAGTACCAGTGATTTCCTCAACAATATCTGGAGAAAGCATTCCCTCCATAGCCGCTTTTAATTCGTCAATTGCCTTGTAGATAATTGAGTACAAGCGAATGTCGATTTGCTCATTTTCTGCCAATTTACGTGCAGGCAGTGTAGGTCGTACTTGGAAACCGATGATAATAGCATCTGAAGCAGAAGCTAAGTTAACGTCGGCTTCAGTAATCGCACCAACACCTTTGTGAACGATGTTTACTTGAATTTGATCGGTTGATAATTTCAACAAGGAATCAGAAAGTGCTTCAATCGAACCATCCACGTCACCTTTGATGATCAAGTTCAACTCCTTGAAGTCACCAATCGCTAAACGACGACCAATTTCATCCAAGGTAATATGTTTTTGTGTTCGGAGCCCTTGTTCACGATACAGTTGTTCTCTTTTCGTGGCAATAGCACGTGCTTCTTTCTCATCATCCATGATATAGAATTTATCACCCGCACTTGGCGCACCATTAATTCCTAAAATAGAAAGAGGTGCAGAGGGTCCTGCTTCTTTCAACGGAACACCATGCTCATTGTGCATTGCTCTAACTCTACCCGAATAACGACCAGCTAGAATGATATCCCCTACCTTCATGGTTCCTTCTTGAACCAATAGGTTGGTCACGTATCCTTTTCCTTTATCCAAGGAAGATTCAATTACTGTACCAGTCGCATTCTTGTTCGGATTTGCTTTCAATGTAAGCAAGTCCGCCTCTAGGATTACTTTTTCCAATAATTCATCAATGTTAATTCCGTTTTTCGCAGAAATCTCTTGACATTGGTATTTTCCACCCCATTCTTCCACCAAAATATTCATGGCAGAAAGCTGTTCGCGGATTCTATCTGGGTTTGCACCCGGTTTATCAATTTTGTTGATGGCAAAAACCATTGGTACCTCTGCTGCTTGCGCATGGGCAATGGCCTCCTTCGTTTGAGGCATCACGTCGTCATCCGCTGCTACAATAATAATAGCTACGTCAGTTACTTGAGCACCACGTGCACGCATTGCCGTAAAGGCTTCGTGACCGGGTGTATCTAAAAAAGTTAAACGCTTTCCATCTGGACGTTTCACAGAATACGCTCCAATGTGCTGCGTTATCCCTCCTGCTTCACCACTTGCGATGTTTGCGTTACGGATAAAGTCCAATAACGAGGTTTTACCATGGTCAACGTGACCCATCACCGTAATAATTGGTGGACGGTCAATCAAGTCTTCCTCTTTATCCTCCACCACTGGGATGGCATCTTGAACATCAGCAGCAACGAATTGCACCTCAAAACCAAACTCATCGGCAACGATTGCAATCGTTTCCGCATCAATACGTTGGTTAATCGATACAAAAATACCGAGTGACATACATGCTCCAATTACCTGCGTCGGCTGAACATCCATCATAGAAGCTAATTCCGACACCGTAACGAACTCCGTTAATTTTAAGATTGATTGCTCTTTCTCAGCATCCACCATCTCTTGTTCACGACGTTGCGCAACTGTATCTCTCTTTGCTCTTCTGTTTTTAGATCCTTTTGATTTTCCTGTACCTGAAAGACGTGCCAAGGTTTCCTTGATTTCTTTTTCAATATCTTTCTCAGAAATCTCTGGTTTCGGCTCAAATTTGCGCTTTCCTTTTCCAGGCGCACCAGAAGGGGCAGTGCCTTTGTCTGCGCCTTGATTAACGTCTACCTTCTTAATTCTCTTTCGCTTGCGCTTCGGCTCTTCTTTATTGGAAAACTTTGCACGTTCTACAGGAAGCTCTATCTTACCTACTACAGTTGGACCAGAAAGCTGCTGACGTTCAGCTTTAATCATTTCAATATCAGGTTTTTTCTCTGGTTCTGATGAATCAACTGGCGGAGTTGGTTCCTCTTTAACTTTAGCTGCTGTTTCACCAACAGCATCTGGCTTTTGAGGTCCCTTGGGTTTTTCTTCCTTTTTACGTTTATCGGGACGTGTTTTAGAGTTGATGGAGCTCAGATCAATTTTACCAACAACAGAAACTTTCATGTCTCCATCACCTATAGTCTTTGAGTCATCTTTCTCAATTTTCGGCGATTTATCTTCATTTCGATTTTCAACCGACGCTGGAGCTTCCGCTTCTTTTTTCGAAGAGGTTGCTGCACCTGGATTAAGAATAGGATTTGGTAGCTCAAAATCATCCCCTTCATCCTCAGCTTCAACTGGCTCAGGCTCCTTGCCCTTCGTTTTCAAGGTAATCGTTTCTCTCTTTTCCCGCGTCAATGAAGTTTTTTCCGCTTCTTCTTTCAGCGACTTATCATCGGCAAACTGTTTGTTTAAGAGGTCAAAATGCTCCGTATCCAGTTTCGTATTGGGATTAGGATCAATCGTCACCCCTTGCGAACTTAAATAGTCTACAATGGTCGAAATACCCACATTGAGTTGTCGAGCTACCTTACTTAATCTTATTACTTTATCGGCCATATATTGCGTCCTTCTACTATTTTATCCAATTAAAACTTCTAAATTAAAAAACTGAAGAGGATTTATTCGAACTCTGATTGTAAAATTTTGAACACTTCCTTGATAGTTTCTTCTTCGAGGTCTGTTCTTTTTACCAAATCAGCAATATCAATTTCTAATACAGACTTCGCTGTATCACATCCAATCGCTTTCAATTCATCTAAAATCCAGCTGTCAATTTCATCTGCAAATTCTTCTAAATCCACGTCTTCAACATCTGTGGCGCCCTCCCGGTAAACATCAATTTCATAACCTGTCAAACGACCCGCTAGTTTAATATTGTGCCCACCTTTACCAATTGCTAAAGAAACCTGGTCTGGCTTCAAATATACATTTGCACGCTTCTCTTCTTCATTAATTTCAACCGAGCTAATTTTAGCTGGAGAAAGCGCACGTTGAATGTACAACTGGTTGTTATTTGTATAGTTAATCACGTCAATGTTCTCATTGCGCAACTCACGCACGATACCGTGTATACGAGCACCTTTCATTCCTACACAAGCACCAACAGGGTCAATACGATCATCATACGACTCTACTGCAACTTTCGCCCTATCTCCTGGCGCACGAACGATATTTTTAATGGTAATTAATCCATCAAAAACCTCTGGAACTTCCAATTCAAATAAACGCTCTAAGAATTCTGGAGCAGAACGCGACAAAATAATTACCGGACTGCTGTTACGCATGTCCACTTTCGCTACCACTGCACGCACAGACTCACCTTTCTTAAAGTAATCCGATGGAATTTGCTCTGATTTTGGAAGAATCAATTCATTTCCCTCATCATCCAAGATCAAGATTTCTTTCTTCCAAACCTGATACACTTCACCCGTAATGATCTCACCAATGCGGTCTTTGTATAATTTGTACAAGTGATCTTTCTCCAATTCAAGGATACGTGAAATCAAGTTTTGACGCAGCGAAAGAATATTTCGTCTTCCGAAGTCTTCAAATTTCATTTCTTCCGAAACTTCCTCTCCTACCTCAAAGTCTGGTTCAATTTTAATCGCATCAGAATATGCAATCTCAATATTTGGATCTTCTACTTCACCGTCATAAACAATCTCCTTGTTTACCCATATCTCAAAGTCACCTTTATCGATGTTGATAATAACATCACAATGTTCGTCAGTTCCAAACTTCTTCTTTAACATACTACGAAAAACGTCCTCAAGAACGTGCATCATTGTTTGTCTGTCGATGTTTTTAAATTCTTTGAACTCCGAAAAGGACTCAATTAAATTTAAGCTATTCATAACTTGTTATTTAAACGTAATTATAATTTTTGTTTCTTTTATTTCATCATAGGTAAAGGGATGTTCCTCCACTACAGTTACTTTCTTTTTCTTTCCTTCCAAACGTTCTTTTCGGGTAGTTTCAATAACCACACCGTTATCATCAGCAGACTTCAATACCCCTTCAAGTTTATCACCTTCTACAGGTGTTAACTTTACCTCGCGACCAACGTTCTTCTTGTATTGCTGCACCACTCGAAATGGCTTATCGAGCCCCGGTGAGGACACTTGCAGTTCAAAATCTTGCTCTTCCCGATCGAGGTTGTGCTCAATATTTCGTGATACGGAGATACAGTCCTCAATGGCTACATTACCTGCCGCGCTATCTATTTCAACACGAATTGAATTGGAAGCAGAGATACTAATTTCCACAATGAATAAATCCTTGTCGAGTTCTGCTATGCGCTCCAGCGCGAGTTCTTCTATTTTTTTCTTGTTAATCATAAGACAAAAAGAGGGGACTGTCGTCCCCTCGTTCCATTCATTTTCATAAAACTTGTGCAAATATAAGTATAAAATCGTGAAATTCATCAATTGAATCAAAAGTCTCTGAGAAGATTAGTTCTTTACCACGTTAAATCCAACGCTCAATCCGATCATACTTGCGTTCTTCATAGAAGAGTAGAAAACATTTACTGGAATGTTCAACCCTCCAGCACGGAAAGTTCTACCAAATGCCATCACCCAGCGGGTATTTAATTTAGTAGAACCATTGTTGTCCAAATGCTCACTAATATCATATCCTGGCTGATTGTTTAATTCATAACTATAATGTGAGGAATTTCTAAATTCGGACATGCTCCAATAATCACCAGCATTTCCGTAAAGCCCCTCTGTGTCAAAGAAACCATCGGAAACTTTCTTTAAACCAAATCCAGGTCCGAACGCAATTTCCCATCCTGCTTTACCAAAACGAAACCCATTCATCAAGGTCAATGAAGGTAATGCATGCCCTTTTTCTAGTCCGGAAACCATAAAGAGCACTTCACCCAATGCAGAGAAATTCTCCGTACCAATATACTGCTTTTCCAATTGATAACCGATTAAAGTTGCCGATGGAAAAATATCCAATCCACCTTGATCTTCAGGACGACGTGCAAACTCGGCTAAATCTCCCGTGAAAAATGAATACCCTACGCGTGGACCGTTGTTATTCACCTTTCCCACATTATCTTTAATAATCGGCTGGTCGTCGTATTTAATACGTGCCAAGTCTTCTGAATGGACCTTAATCCCGTGCATTTCACGCACCATCAATTGCATCATGCGTTGCACCTCTTTATTGTCCTCAATAAATTCGCGCACATCACTTTTATAAATCTCCCCTGTTTTCACTTCGATGAATTTCATCGTAATCACGGACTTTCCACCAAAAACTAACACACTGGATGAAACGATATAATCAACTCCTAAAGTAGTTCCAAGGTCAATCAAACAATTTTTACCGTAGCAATCTGTGAGAAAGCGTTCATCCGAATCAGTTGCCTCTTTCATATCAAACTCATCATACACGCGATATTCGTCCAGTTTAATCAATTCTATTTGAATTAATTTAGCCACAATTTCTTTCGACACATCAAAGTTCTCAAGATGAGGAAATGCGACTGCGATTGATGCTTTAGGCGCTTCTTGTGCGTTCATATGCATGCTTAATATCCAGCCGAACGTCGATAAAATAATTTTTGTTTTCATAATTCAGTAATTAATATGTTGAGACAAACATACGGCAGTGAATTCGCCATAGGAAACTGAATATTACAACTCGAAAAGTCATAGTTGCGAAAATCGCAAATGGAAAAACCCTTGAACAAAAAAACAATTAGGCTTCTAACTCGAGCTGAATGCGCATGCGCGCTTGATCAATGTGCTTTTCCAATTGATGAAAAAAAGCATTGCGTTGACTTTCGTTGACTTTACTGATGATACTAGAATTAGCTAGCTGTTTATCGAGAATAGATTTACTCTCTGAAATGTATGTAGGATTCGTAGTATGCAAATAATTCAGGTGATTATGCGCTAGGTATAAACCATCTTGTTCTTTCGAGGAATAGTAGAACGTATTGTCTGCATTGATGGTCGAATTGATATACAATTCATATTCATTCCCACCTGCTGGAGGTTGCTGACGATAAATAAACTTCTTACCCAGAGTTGCTTGCTCCTTGATATGGCCTCCCAACAACTTCATTTCGTCTAACAACTGCAAAGGATAGGCAGGGTCTTTGAAGAGATGTGCATTTGAATAATACTGAATTTGACGAATCAGTCCCCTCAAAAATTCTGGGTCATAACACTCCACAGAGGGAATTTTAACATACCGTTGTAGAATTTCATATCCCATACTATATGCGTTATCCGTCAATTTTTGTTCTTCAAATAACGCATTCTTGTATTCCTCTATTTGCAAATGTGTTTTTGCCCAGAAATAGAGTCGAAAGCGCGTAAGGTGAGGGAAGTTTAAAAGTTGTAAAATGGCAATATTGTTGGTTGTTAACGTGATTTTCGGGTTTGTGCACTTGCCCAAATTTCGTAATGCATTGAGCATTCCCTCTAGATAATTCTCTAAACTAAAGTCGTAATTGTATAATGGACTATATTCGAAAAGCACTTGATTTTCGCGCACATCTGTCAACGCATCAAAGGAAATATTAAAATGTTTACATAGCTTCTGAACTTCATGTATTGTAAAAGGCGTTTCATTTCGATTTCTGCGATATGCAGCATCGGAACTAATATGCAACACATCTGCAAGTACGTTCCCTATGGTGTCGCTACCTACAATTCGTTCCTTAATAATTTGAAGTAGAGTGGTCTGTATATCGGTTGGCATGGTAAGTCAATTTATTCCCTAAATATACCGAATAATTGTTAGCTTTCTACAATTCACCAATGAGCAATAGCGTTTCTTTCGCCGCAATTTGTTCGGCCATTTTTTTGGACTCACCTGCGCCTCTTCCGTATGGCTGATTATTAATAATCACTTCCACTTCATAGTACCAAGCTCCATTATTGGATGACTCGTCTAAGACGTTGAATTCAATCTCTAACTTATTCTTTTGAGACCAAATAAAGAGTCGACTTTTAAAGTCAATTTCCTTCTCCAATAAGTTATTTAAATCTACATGTAATCGAAAAACATGATGGTATACGGAGCGCTTTACAGCCTCTAAGCCTCCATCCAAATAAATTGCTCCTATTAACGCTTCAAACGCATTTCCTTCGAGGGTAGCAATCTTGATTGCGCGACCTTTTTGGTAGGTGATATACTCCTTTAAGCGCATAGATTCAGCGATGCTTCGGAGAGATTGGCGACTGATTACTTTAGATTTTAGCTTGGTTAGATACCCCTCGTCCTCATCTGGGAACTTCATGAATAGGTATTCTGCAATAACAGCATCTAGAATGGCATCCCCAAGAAACTCCAATCGCTCATTTGATGGATCACCAGTATTATTGGATATTGATTTATGCGTTAGCGCTTCGCGAAACAATTCAATATTCTCAGGACGATAACCGATTTGTCGGATCAGGAACCGTATTAATTCAAGGTCTTCTTTTGATTTTCTCTGGGAACGAAATGAAAACCACTTAGCCAAAATAGGGTTACTTTAATTTCTTAAATATGGCTGATGTATTATGTCCACCAAAACCAAATGTGTTGGACAATGCAACGTTTACCACTCGTTTTTGAGCAGTATTAAAAGTAAAGTTCAATTTATTGTCCAACTCTGGGTCGTCAGTAAAATGATTAATCGTAGGTGGAACGATATCGTGTTTCACAGCCATAATACAAGCAATTGCTTCTATAGCACCTGCTGCTCCTAACAAATGACCAGTCATCGATTTTGTAGAACTGATGTTCAACTTGTACGCGTGCTCACCAAATACTTGTTGGATGGCTTTGGTTTCTGCGACATCTCCAAGTGGTGTAGAAGTTCCATGCACATTCACATAATCTACATCCTCTGCCTTCAATTCTGCATCTTCTAAAGCCGCATTCATTACGTTACGCGCACCTATTCCGTCTGGATGTGGAGCAGTCATGTGATAAGCGTCTCCTGACATCCCACCACCTGCAACTTCTGCATAGATTTTAGCACCTCTCTTCACGGCATGCTCGTATTCCTCTAGAATTAAAGCTCCCGCACCTTCACCTAATACAAAACCATCACGGTCCTTATCAAAGGGGCGAGAAGCAGTTTCGGGAGAATCG
>JALQTG010000029.1 GCA_023264075.1 Crocinitomicaceae bacterium | reverse complement strand
CCTACGTGGTCTCCGTGATTATCATCTGGAGAAGTACTACATGGATTGCAGTCCGTTTGATCTGTTCTTCCTGTAAAATCAATATGAGGCCCGATGTATCCATCGTCTTGCATCATCACCTTTACACCGTCTCCGCGATATTTCAAACCGTTATCGGCAAACGAAAATAAGGTATTGCTACGGTGGCTGGTGCGACCAGGTAAATTCTCAGGTTCTCCGGGAGGATTTGGCGTTTCAAAGTACTTAAAAGCCGGAATCTGGTAAATTTGAGCCAATGCATTCTTCGGAACACGTAGTAAAAATGTATAATTCACCTCATCGTGCTCAATGACTTGAATACCCCGCTGCGATAATCGTTCGACCAACGCTTCAGCAGGTGTGTTCGCAAAGTATTCAGCAATAATTTCAACGTGCGTATCTCCGTAAAAAGCCCAGTGTGGCAACTCATTACGCACCAACATAGCAGACAGTTTAAAGGATTCTTCTATGGCTACTATGTGTTGGATGTGAAAAGATGCAATCATCTCTTCGCTCGGTAACTTCGTGAAAGAGGCATAGAACGAATTGGTCGGCAAATACCCCATCAACTGCACTCCTTGAGCCGCTAACCGCGCTTTATCCGCAGAACTTGGTAATTGAGTAAAAGAAATGATTCCATAAGGATTTTCATTTAACTCTTTAGCGGATAATTCAGGATACTTGCTCAAATCATACTCGCCAGACTTCAACTTTAGCGTTTGCCCAACAGTGAGTATGGAATATAACAAGCACGCTATAACAAGAGTAATTAATTTATACATAGCAAAAGTTTAGGGCTATAAGTTAATTAAGGTGATCTTGCTATCCTAATTTTCCGCTACATAAAACGTTCTTTTTCACGAGAAATTCACACAAACGAACCCTGAGTGACAGCTTTTACACTTTCAACAATTGAATCGATTCACTTTTACTCTCCTTCCGAATGATAATGCGGTAGGTTCCTTTTTCTAAACCGTGTAATTCAATAGGAATATGATGAGTAACTTTTGCTAAAGTGCCTTCATAAACAAACTTCACGCGCGCACCCTTCGCGTCTAGGACTTCTATCAATACCATACCGCCATCACCATCAATCTTGAGCGTTGTTAGTGTTTCGGCAGGATTTGGATAAACGAACGACGTATATTCAATTTTAGATAATTCGTCTACACTCAATTCACAGCCTCCAATAATATTATGATAGGTTACCATATGATCAAACAAGGAATTGACAGTCGTCTCTTCTACCCCAAACCAAAAACGAAGGAGCGATGCATAAATATCTCTGAAATCAATTTGCATCGGTAGTCCAACTTGATTAATGGCTATACTTGGTATTTCGGGATTTGGTCCGTAAATGGATTGATTGAGACAATCACCAAACAAAAAGAGAGGAGCCGCATCACCGTGATCCGTACCAATACTGGCATTGGAGGCGATTTGTCGTCCAAATTCTGAAAAAGTCATCCCGACTACGCGCTTCTCGAGCCCTAACTGAATTAGATCATCTTGGAAGGCATACAACGCATCTGAAACACGTTTCATAAGGTCAGCATGCACTCCTTGAGTGGTATCGGTTTCTAACACCTGATTGTCATGCGTATCGTAACCGTTGACATTCAAGATATATACTTTTGTTTGCAGTCCACCAGAAATCATTAACGCCACATTTCTCAGTTGTTCCGCGAGCGGATTATTAGGGTCATAAAGCGACGACAAGGAGTTCCCGGCATTAGCAGCATTTGAAATTTGCGAACCATATTGATTGGTTTGAGCAATAATCCCCGACAAATATTCCATGTGATCACCGTAGTATGTTCCATCATTCGTGACTGCACTGTTTGGTAAATTTGCCGCATCGAATGGGTTAACTACCGTGTGTGAAAAGTTCGCCATTAAGCCCTGACAAGTCGCCGAAACTTCATACCCCATGGAAATGGCAAAAGGATCTGGAAAATCAATGTTAGGATATCCATCCGGATAATCGGGATGATCCACTGAAAAATTGCGACCTAACCACCCTTTTGTTTCCGTCGGCTCCAAAGAACCTGTGGTCCAAATATCCATTGAACGAAAATGCGACCTATTCTGATCTGGATATCCGACATTTTGAATAATCGAGAGGTTTCCATTGTTATACATTTCAGCCATACCTGTCATAACGGGATGCAATCCATTGTTCCCGCCAATTGGCAAAAGGCTCGTTTCTGGTAAAATAATATTGGAACGTTGAATCATCAAGTTCGCATATTGGTCAATCGGAACAACTGTATTCAACCCATCATTTCCTCCATTCAATCGAATGATCACCAACACTCGGTCTTCGAATGCTTTGGGCACTGTAAACAACTTTTTTCCAATTGCCTCGAATTGCATGTTGTTGAAAACAAATGGAACCCCAGCGGAGGCCAACGAGACATTCTTAACAAAACTTCTTCTTTTCATGGTCTTCTCTATGTAGTGATTATCGCCGATTAGAGGGCTTGGAATTCTGGCATTTTAAATAATTGAGACAACGTTAAGGCAACCCTTAGTTTGACAGGATCTACCACTGCCGGGTTGGTTGGATCAGCGAGATACTCATTGTATTGGATGGTCCATTCAAAATCCGGAAGACCATTGGTAAGAATTGCCTTCAAAGTGAGCTTTTTGAACGCGTCCAATCCTTTAGGACAAAAAACGGTCACCATATCATCGATAACATCCACAGCAGAGCTTGGATTCGACAAACCATTTAGAAAGTCAATGTGATTCACGCCCCAGGTATTTCCGTTCACGTTAATACCTCCTGCAACGGATAATAAGTCCGAAATATCAAACCGCAACTTAATAAACGAGGCGTTTGCCCACAGTCGAGAATACGCTGGAGCCTGGTAATAAGCAGTCCATCCACCCACACTTGGCGGTGTTGCATAATTCATCCCCAATACAGCGGCTCCATTGTACGCAAACAAGTAGAGCTCATAATTTTCATCAAAATTATAGGTCGGTGTGGACAATGTACTATTCAGTATGGAGTAAATGTGCTCTAATGGATTTTTAATGATAGTTCCGCGCAAGGAAACATCATAAAAATGCTCACTCTTAAAGAGCTGAGTAAGGACTGGCAGAACCTCATAATTATTCGCCACAAACGTACTTGCCATTACTGGAATTATGGTATTTTCTACGACTTGAGTAATGTCATAATTCACAAACCAACGATATAACTTCTTACAGATAAAATTGGCGACTTCATTTTGAAGAAAGATGACATCGATCAAGTCTGCATATTCATCCTGTCCATTCGGAGCTATGACCGCAAAATCGAAATGATCCGACAACGTCTTTGTTGTAGAGTCATGCAAAATTGGGTTAAAAACAGCGGAAGTGTTGGTTTCTACCTGACTCAAAAAGCCAGCAACTGTCCACCCGGTCATAATTTTCGAAGCCTCTTGGATATCGTATTCTTTATAATTGGTATAATCACCAGGACCAATTTGCGGTCCTTTACCGATCGTGTAGAGCTCCAATAGTTCTCGTGCAAAATTTTCATTCGGACTAAATTGATTATTGGATGCCCCACTCAAAAACAATAGCATACACGGATCAATTGACATATCCTTTACAAATTGCTTGAAATTCCCTAAGGCATGTGTACGAATCAACTCATGATAATTGTAGGTTGCTCGAGAATCCAAGGTGTCTGTGGCAGCGAAATGATTTTGCCAAAACAAACACATCTTTTCTTGGATGCTGTATTCTCTTTTATTGATGCGTTCCATCATCCAGGCTCCTAAAGAACCTCTTCGGGCACCTTCGGTAGGCAATGGATCTGCCGCATGGACACTCG
>JALQTG010000329.1 GCA_023264075.1 Crocinitomicaceae bacterium | reverse complement strand
AGTGCTTCTGCTTGAGGGGTTGTTCTCGGGAAACCATCAAATACAAATCCTGCTGCTTTTGGGTGCTTTTCAACTTCGGATTTTAACATTTTGATAGTTACCTCGTCTGGAACTAATTGACCCTTATCAATAAAGCTCTTTGCCAACGTGCCCAATTCAGTTCCACCACCAATGTTTGCCCGGAAAATATCACCAGTAGAAAGATGAATTAACTTGTATTTCTCAACTAGTCGCGCTGATTGAGTTCCTTTCCCTGCTCCTGGAGGGCCAAATAAAACAATGTTTAACATGTTGGTTTATTTTAATTTATAGATGTCTTTAGTATTTCTTCCGTATTCCATGTAGTCTAGACCGTATCCCACCACAAAATGATCCGGAATTTCAATGCCCACAAATTTCGGGGCGTGTTTTCCTTTAAATGCTGTTGGTTTGTAAAGTAAACACGCTACTTCTAGTGATGAAGGAGCATCAGCGTCTATCATAGAGAATACCTTATCTAGCGTCAAACCTGTGTCCACAATATCTTCGAGAATAATTACGTGCTTTTCATAGAGATCGTTCACCAGTCCGATCAATTCATGTACCGTTCCAGATGTCTGTACACCCTCATATGAAGCGAGTTTCACGAAGGAAACTTCACACTCAAAATCAATATTTCTTAATAGGTCAGCAACAAACATGAAAGCACCATTCATCACTCCAACAAAAATCACCTCTTTACCCCTATATTCTTGGTTGATTTGTTGAGCCAGTCTTTGGATGGTGGATTGAATTTCCTGTTCGCTCAGGAATAATTCGAACTCTTTGTCTTTTATTTGCACCTTACTTTGTTACATGAAAATTGGAGTGCAAAACTAACAAAAAGATTTTGCTTATGATAGGGAATTAACGATTGATTCTAATTCATTTTTAATAGCAACTTGTATATTTGCACCATGGAAAAATTGTTTTATGGTAATCACATGCGTATTGGCGTCCTTGGAGGAGGTCAGTTGGGTAGAATGTTGATTCAGAGTGCCATGTCGTATGACGCTCGGATTGAAGTTATGGAAAACGCTCTAGATGCCCCTTCAGCTCATTTGGCTCACCATTTTGTGAAAGGAGATATCACCGCATACGATGATGTTCTTCGTTTTGGCTCGGATAAAACAATTATAACTGTTGAGATTGAAAATGTAAATATTGAAGCCTTAGAAACCCTTGAAAAACAAGGTGTAAAGGTGTTTCCTCAGCCTAGAGTATTGCGGATTATTAAAGATAAAGGATTACAAAAGGAGTTTTATGCGGCCCATAACATTCCTACCCCCCCATTTCGTTTAGTGAACAATGCGAAAGAAGCACGTCAAGAATTAGATTTCTTGCCATTTTTTCAAAAGCTTCGTACCGGTGGATATGACGGTAAAGGTGTCCGTAAGATTACAACCGTAAATGAGTTGGATGATGACTTTGATGCGCCTACTGTATTAGAGAAATTTGTTGACTTCGAAAAAGAGCTCTCTGTCATTGTAGCCCGAAACGAAGAAGGCCAAGTCGTTACCTATCCGCTTGTTGAATGTGAGTTTAGTCCGAAATTGAATTTGGTGGAGTTTTTGTTTTCGCCAGCGGATGTATCATGCGAGTTGGAGCGAAGTGCTGCTGAATTAGGACGGTCTATCATTGAAAAGCTGGATATGGTTGGTATTTTGGCAGTTGAATTATTCCTAACGAAAGAAGGTGATTTACTCGTCAATGAAATTGCCCCACGTCCTCACAATAGCGGTCATCACACGATTGAATGTAACTATACCTCCCAATTTGAACAGCACTTACGTTCAATTACGAACCAAGCCTTAGGAAATACTGATATTATTCTTCCTGGTGTGATGGTGAATCTCCTTGGTGCTGACGGTTACGAAGGGGATGCAATTTACGACGGCATGAACGAGTTTATGGCGCAAAAAGGGGTTTATTTTCACGTATACGGAAAGTCAACCACCAAGCCACACCGCAAAATGGGACATGTAACAGTTGTCCATGATTCACTCCTCGAAGCCAAGCGTTTGGCTCGTATCATAAAGGACAAGGTAAAAGTGATTGCATAATACTTTTAATTCACAGTACTAATAGATCATTTAATTTGTTTCTCAATTATTGTTAGTTTAGCGTACCTTAAACTATGCGTGTTGAAATATCTTTGCTTCTGCTTGATACTGACTTTAACCACTGGCTTTTCAGCCAATGGTCAGCTCTACACGTTTCGTTCGTTCGACCATAAAGACGGTCTATCCTTGTCTTCAGTATTGAGCGTTGCTGAAGATCAAGACGGGTTTATTTGGTTCGGAACAGATGGAGCAGGCTTGATTCGATATGACGGAAAGGATTTTGACAATCTCACAGAATTTCAAGGAAGAACCTCGCGACATATATCCAATATTTCTTTTTCAAAAGATAATATTTTATATTTCTCCACTGAATATCAAGGTTTTTACACCTCTAATTGGCAGAATGCCGTAGAGATAGATTATGTACCAAAAATGGGTCGTGGTCAAGCTATTATTGAGGTCAATGACAATGTTGTGGTTGTTGAAGATGCAGCTATTTTTGTTCTCAAAGGAGATCAATTACTCGACGAGCGTAGGATTTATCCGTTCAATGTTTCAATGGAATATTACGGCCATCATCAAATTGACGAACGCTTATTTATTTTTACTTCTCGCGGTAATTTTGTTGTTTTTGAAGGGAAAATCGAGTTTTTGCATGATTGGTTGGGTACTTCCGAAAAATTGACTGAAGATTTAGTTAGTTTAAGTTACTATGGGGACAGTTTAACGTTGTTAAATGGAACAATCTCGGAGGAATTAACCATCATTGTAGATAACGGAAGACCAAAGTTTTTTGTTCGTGATGAAATAAGTCATGGAGTTGAGTTAAATGTCAATGAGCAGGTGGTGCGCTCTTCATGTTCTGAAAATTTTAGTATTCTTGTTACAAACCAGGGTAGATTAATTAAGCGTGACCGGAAAACGGGTAGCATCAGAGAGGTAATCAATAACTCAGGACGAGAAATTGTGAGCCCAACAGGTGTCTTGATAGATCGAAATGAAGATATATGGATTACAAGTAAGCTTTCAGGTATTTTTAGAGTGTCATTAGAACCTTTTACGGCTTTAAAATTCCACTCCATTTACGAAAATGATAAAATTTTCTTTATCGGTAAAAGCACACAAGAGGATGCACTGCTAAGTACAATTGGTTCGTCGTTTTTGGGGAATTTAGAGCAAAAATATGGTTTTGATGAATATCCTTTTCAGATTAAGGGTAGCACAAATGCGAATGGCATCACTTATCTCGCTACTAGCCAAGGACTAAAAAAGGTGTCTAAGATGGCAATTGTTGATGCGGGATTTGAACAGTTTAGTAATAAGGCATTGTCTTTTGTATTCTATTCGGAGATACAAAACAAGTTATATATTGGCCAAGAATCGGTCGGTTTGTTTAGGTTAGACCTTCAGAGCGGAGCAGTTCAATATTTTAGTCAATCACCAGCATATATATATGCTGCAGAGGAAATTTCAACAAGAGGTGAATTGCTTTTTGGAACAAATGATGGAATATACAGGTGTGCGGGAGAGGATACTTTGTTGAATGTTATAACATCACGAGTTGACGGTTTCGATTTGGGGTCCTACGCGGGAAATGTGACTAAAGATTATTATGGAAATGTTTGGTTTTCCTTGGATCACGGATTACTTTGTTACACTAAGGAAGCCGTGGTTAAAGCTGTTCACGACAAACGTTTTCTGCCTTCCACTTTATTTTACACATTGTCTTCTGATGACTTTGGGAATCTTTTAGTCGGAACGAACAAAGGAATAACTGTGTTGAAAGTGGCTAAGGATGGATCACCCTTATCTTCACTTACCTATAATAAGGGGAATGGCTTTATGGGATACGAAACTCATATGCGTTCTTCTTACAAGGATGAACGCGGTAATATTTTCGTAGGGACATTGGAAGGGGTATTTATGATTCGTCCTAAATTACTTCAAAACAACACAGTCCCTCCTTCACCTTTTATTATGAGTATTCAAAACAAATTGGGTGGACCTATATTGGACATTAAGGACAATAATGTTTTTGGAGATGGTGAAAACAATGTTTCGATACGGATAAAGTCAATTAATACTAAAAATGACTTCGTAAAGTACAGCTATCGATTGATTGGCTGGGAAGAAGAATGGTCACCATGGAGTTCTGAAGGTATTGCCATGTTTTCGGAATTACCCTCAGGAGATTATGTTTTTGAAGCGCGATCCACAGTGGATGGAGAGAACATAAGCGAGGTAAGAGTTTATGAATTTACCATTAAAATCCCGTTTTATAAATCGAAGTGGTTTATCCTTTTTGGTATTGCTCTTATCGTTGTATTAAATATTTTTCTACTTGAAAAGACAAAAAATTTTAATCGTAAAAACATCATCCTTTCTAAGGACACGGCTACAGACTTTAGAGGGATTGCAACAATTTTATTATTTGGTGCTCTAGCGAACACTGGAGCGCATTTATTCGCGTCAAGAATTGATGCATCAATTTCAAATAACGATATTTCGACAATTATATCCGGGGTAATAGTTTTTGTTTTATTCATTTTGGTTGGATTTGTAAATTCCTTTAAGGCGCGGGCATCGCAGTTACTGACATTGGGCTTTGTCGTGATTATCGTTCAGAATTTCATTGGAGCCTATTATTCCAACCTTCACCCATTTTACCTTGTTGCCGTAATACTTACTTGCTTTGTGAGTCCAATTGTATTTCGAAGCTTTAAGTCTGCTCTTGCCTTTGCGTTTATTATGATTGCCTTAGCGATTGGGATGGTATTTAATTTGAAAGACACCTTCTATAATCAGTTTTTATTTATAATCGCTGTTTTCATCGCTTCCTTTTTGACCGTTTTTTTAACCTATATTCGAAATAATTCATTAGAAAAATTAATCTTCACCTCAGGTGTTGTGAATAAAGGTAATGTGCTAGTGATTGCATTCGATAGGAACGGAAAGATTTCATACAACAGCGAAAACATCACCCGTTTGATTGATATCAACGGAGGTGATTTGAAAGGAGTTTTTATCTCGGATTTGAATCGTTATCAACCCAAGTTTGAAACAGAAAATAAGTTTGCTAATGTAGATTTGCAAAACGAATTCCGCGAAGGAAAGATTTTCGTAACACCTCTTTTTACTAAACTTGGGGAGGTAGTGTATTATCAGTGGTCTTGTAAAGAATTCAGTGAAGATGTGCGTGTAATTCTTGGTCAGGATGTTACCGATAAAATAAACCTTGAAAATTATTATGAACTGATTGTTCGTAATGCGGACGACTTAATTTTTCAAACAGATCCTTATGCGAACTTCACCTTTGTGAATCATAAGTGCATAGAAACCTTTAAGTACTCGGAGGAAGAAGTTCTTGGTAAACCTACCACTTTTATTGTTCATCCCGACTACAAGGACATCGTGAAGCAGTTCTATAATCAACAATTTACCGAGCGAAAACGAACGACCTATTTTGAGTTTCCTATTATTTCTGGTGAAGGAGAGGAGCGGTGGTTAGGACAGAAGGTTACAACACTTTTTAAACCAGGTGCTGACAATATAATTACCGGATTCTTAGGACTCGCCCGAGATATCACAGAGCGAAGAAATGCAAGTGCAATTATTAAAGAACAGAATAAAGATATTACGGCATCTATCAACTATGCCCGTAGAATTCAATTTAATATGTTACCGCGATCAACGGATTTTGAGAGATACTTTGACGAACATTTCGTTCTTTTTCGCCCTAAAGATATCGTAAGCGGAGATTTCTATTGGGTGGGAGAAATAGAAAACAAAGTGATTGTCATTTGTTCAGATTGCACCGGCCATGGAGTTCCTGGCTCGTTCATGACGCTGCTAGGAATTAATTTATTGAATCAAATCATTCTTGAAGCGAAAATAACTGATTCAGCGAGAATAATGGATGAGCTCGATAACAGATTGATTGATGTACTTCCTAGAGATGGAAGGAATAAGATAAAAGACGGTATGGAGGCTGTTGTTTTAGTTTTTGATAAGGAAGACGGAAGTCTTCAATATTCATGTGCCGGAGGAAGGTTTGCTGTGTCAGACAAAGCAAATGAGAAACTCACAATTTACAGAGGAGATCACAAACATATTGGGGATATTATCAATGACGAAGGTGAATTTAAATATCGATCAAGTAAAATTAGCGTTGAGCGCAATCAAATTGTTTATCTTTTTTCAGATGGTTATCCAGATCAATTTGGGGGTAGCCGAAATAAAAAGTTTACGTTTAAGAAATATGTTGAATTGTTAGATAACCTAACACATCAATCTTTAACTAAGCAAAATGCCATCCTAAAAGATCATTTGAAAGAGTGGATCGGAGATTTACCACAAACCGATGATATTACGGTCATTGGAATTCGTGGATTAAAATAAATTGCAAACAAATGATGTTTTTGATTATCTTAGGAAGACACCTAATTAATCTAAATCATGAAAGAAGAATACCTTCACTATTTGTGGAAGCTTAATCGCTTGCCGCTAGCGCACCTAACGACTGTTTTGAATGAAACCTTAGAAATTATAAATCCCGGATGGTTGAATACCGATGCTGGGCCAGATTTTTTTAATGGTCAGATTCGTCTGAATGATGTCGTTTGGTTCGGAAATATCGAAATCCACATCAATTCCTCCGATTGGTACAAACATAAACATCAGTTTGACCGTGCGTATGATAATGTGATTCTTCATGTAGTCTACAACTACGATGTGCCTGTCTATATTAATGAAGAACCAATTCCAACGCTGGAATTAAAAAAGTATATTGATAAAACACATTTTGATAAATATGACGATTTATTGAGAAGTCGATTGTTTATCCCATGTACGGAATCTTTCGATGCAAATGATTTCGAAGTTCAACAACAAATTGATATTGCTTTGTTTCATCGGTTAGAGCGGAAGGCATCGGAGCTCATGTTTACAAACACTGACCATTATTTAAACGATCGACGCCAAATCTTGATGTGTTCTCTTATTTCAGCTTTTGGAAATCGCGCGAATAGGTTGCCCTTCGAGGAATTGTCTCAACGAATTTCTTTTGAAATGGTGATGAAGGAAAGATGGAGCAAAGAGAGATTGGAGGCACTAATTATTGGAATCGCGGGACTATTGCCTGAAACTAGTTCCAATTCATTTGAAATAGGGTTAATAACCTATTGGAAGCAACTCAGTAATATGTATGATTTAACAGAGATGAATAGCTCATCGTGGAAATTTAGTGGTGTGCGGCCAAATAATTTTCCAACGTTGCGTTTAGCTCAACTTGTAGGTTTTTTGATGAGGTGGGATTTTTCAGACCTAATGGGTATGAGTGCTAAAGAAATTCTCAATAAATATGCACTTTTCTTTGGTGCTGAGCCATCTGCTTATTGGAGAACTCATTATCGTTTCGGAACTTCAGCAGTTAGGGATTTTTCGCGAAAATTCTCTAAGGAGATGCGTACGCTAATTTTAATTAATGGACTCGTTCCATATTTAATATATCTCAAACAATATCACGATGATTATCATGCAGGAGACGTGGCAATCGAAATTTTATCTATTCTGCAACCAGAAAAAAATAGCTTAATGAAGAAGTGGAAAGATATAGGAGTTTCTATTGAAAGTGCGCAAGATTCTCAAGGACTACTGGAATTAAAACAACAATTTTGTGATTATCATCGTTGCTTGGATTGTAAAATCGGTCATAAATTATTAGAAGGTTCTACTGTGAACGATTGCTACGATTTTTATATATAAATTTGTGCAAGCAAGATCCAGAATGAACCGGTTAATTCAAAAAATAGTGTTTTTCTTCGAGATACGTTCTTTTGGCGTTTGTGATTGGTGGGCTAAAAAACTAGGAATACGCTCTTCGAAGGTTCGTTTATTTTTCATTTATAGCTCATTTCTTACATTGGGATCTCCAGTCTTACTCTATTTAGCTATGGGTTGGATACTCGAGCACCGCCATTTTTTCAAATTCAAACCTAAACCAAAATCAATTTGGGAGCTGTGATATGAGGATTTTAATAACTGGTTCTAATGGGTTGCTTGGACAGAAAATTGTCAAATATTGTTTGATAAACAAGATTTCATTTTTGGCCACCTCTTTTGGTGAAAATCGAAATCGAGAGGTCCCCTCAAATTATTACGCATCAATGGATATTACCGACTCCTTTGCGATAGAAGAGGTTGTCCGGAGGTATGAACCAACTCATATCATTAATACAGCCGCGATTACAAATGTTGATGCGTGCGAAGAAGATCAGGAACTGTGTCAACGTGTAAATGTTTTTGCTGTTCAATGTTTACTCGATATTTGTAAAGAATATGGTATTCATTTTCAACAACTCTCCACGGACTTCGTATTTGACGGTGTTCAGGGGGATTATTCCGAAGAGGATCCTGTCAATCCATTAAGTGTTTACGCTCAATCCAAAGTTGCGAGTGAAGCCATTTTAATGAATAGCGGTTATGAAAATTGGTCAATTGTCCGTACAATTATTGTGTTTGGAACAGGGTATAGCCTGTCACGTTCAAACATTGTATTATGGGCAATAGATGCATTGCGTAAGGGCGATTCACTCATCATAGTAAACGATCAATTTCGGGCGCCTACCTGGGCGGATGATTTGGCAAAAGGTTGTATGCTCATCCTTGAGAAGGATAAAACGGGTATATTTCATATTAGTGGACCTGAATCATTTTCCATTGCTGAAATTGTTCGAAAGATAGCACAGTACGTCAATGCACCGATTGATTTGATTCGTGAAACTTCTTCTGCGGAGTTGAATCAAAAAGCACCGCGTCCTCCTAGAACGGGATTCGACCTGTCCAAGGCGAAAGAAGAATTGGGATATGCACCACTTGCGTTTGAAGAGGCGTTGAAAGTATTGGATGAGGAACTAAAAAGCAACGTATATTCTAATCCTCAATAGACAGTAAGTTAGACAAATTATTATTCCCTTATAGAGTCAGTTAAATATTTATATCTTTAGGGCTTCTTATTTTTATTAGATACTAAAACTACTTATCATGAGATTGTTTTTTCTTGCTGTATTATTATTGTTTGGATTTTATATGCAAGCGCAAAATCCACTTAACGCCGAATTGATCTTGTCAAACACTTCAGCAGAAATTGATGATGTTTCGGCGGAGGTAATAGTGAACGGTGGGGAAGCGCCTTATCGTTTCTTTTGGAACCAATCCAAAATATCAGTTTATCAGCGGGTTGCGAATGGATTACCGGAAGGTCAGAAAATTCAGGTCGCAGTTGTGGATGTCAATAATGACACCGTGGTTGTTGCTGATGAAGTAAGCGCGGAAAGTATTCCTGAAATTTTCAATGTAAATATGCGTCCCGCTGTGCATGTAATGGAGGAGTTCCTTTTCTTTTCTTTGTACACAGATACGGTAAAAGTATCCAACTACACATTAAAAGCGCCTTTTGCGTTGGACCCATCAAAGTCCGACTACACTCTGAAGGAATGGTTAGTTGAAGATGGTGAGATAGTAGCACACCAAGAGCCCTTAGCAGTGCTTGAGGAGATGGATAGTACATTTTTGTTATACGCCGTTGGAACGGGAATATTAAAGCAAAATGTAGCAGCCGGGCAGGATGTGTTTTACATTAATAAAAGAGGAAACCGAACGGATGCAAAATTAGGGGAAATCATTTATCAAACACC
>JALQTG010000168.1 GCA_023264075.1 Crocinitomicaceae bacterium | reverse complement strand
CCATAAGTACGGAAGGCTTCATACAATCCGTATACACCGAGACCAATCCAAATTGCAAATGCATAAAAAGACGCTGCAAATGCATAATCTCGCTCGCGAGGTTCGAATGGTTTTTGATTCAGATACACAACAATTGCCACCCCTGTAAACAAGAATAAAAGCAGCACTACAAAGGAATCTCTCGGAGCCTTCATGAAGTGAAAAAACATTCCAATCAGCCCAAGAATTAGTGGAATAAAATAAAAACGATTATTGGATGGATTGTGTTGCGTATAATACGGTGCGTTTTCGCCTTGCGCCCCCAATCTTGGTCCATCGATCATCTCAAATCCTGACTGCCAATTTCCGCGCACGGCATCTCCGTGTCCTTGAATATCGTTCTGACGCCCTGCATAATTCCACATAAAATAACGCCAATACATCCAATTCACTTGATAATTGACAAAGAACTGAATATTATTCCCGAAAGTTGGTAATGGCTTCCCGTCTTCCCCAATTTGGTCACGTTTTACTTTCCGGTATTGGTCGTATCCAGACCAACTTTTATACGCTTGCGTTCGGTTTGCATCTCCCCTAAAAAACATACGCGGAAAAATCGTCTTTTGTGCATAGTCCGGCACTTGCTTTTCACGCGTGTTTTTATTGGTTTCGAAGTATTTGTGTACGATGGTATAGTTCTTTCCAGAGTTTTCCACGTAATTATCTGCCACCTCTTTATCTCTGAAGGCGGCTACTTCTGCACCAGTTGACGTTGTGACCACATAGCGCTTGTCATAAAATGGCGATCGATCACCCCACTCTTTCTGGTCTTTTTGTTTGGAATTAAACCACTCTCCATAGAGCAACGGCCAACTTCCGTATTGTTCACGTTTTAAGTAAGCATGCAGCGTTACTAAATTCTCCGGATTATTTTCATCCAACGGAGGATTGGCATTGGAGCGAATCACAATCGTTGCAAAGGAACCATATCCAATAAACAGCATGACAAACCCGAGAATAACCGTATTGGCAATAGGCATGTTTTTACGGCGAGTTACGATTAACCCCACAATCAGCAATGAAATAAGAACGGTGAAAAAGAAAATAGCACCCGAAACAAATGGAAGTCCGAGCGAGTTTCTGAAGAAAATCTCCATGTTTGAAGCCAATGCGATTGTTCCAGGAATGATTCCCTCCTGAACAAATGCAAGCACAAAAACACCTATAATCCCTGTAAGAAAAAACAATTTCGCAGATACTTCTTTACCTTGACGGTAATTGAACATCACAATGTATGCAATACACGGCAAGACCAAAAGTCCTAATAAATGGACCCCGATTGCTAAACCGAATAAAAACATAATTAATACCATCCAACGCAACGGGCGCCCCTCTGGCTGAATCAACCCCTGGCGAATTAAGGTGTTCTCTTCGTCCCATTTCAAAGTTGCCCAGAAGATAACCGCCGTAAACAAAGAAGACATCGCATAAACCTCACCCTCCACCGCGGAGAACCAGAAAGACTCTGTAAATGTATAGGCCATTGCCCCAACAAAACCACTAGATAAAATAGCAACTTGCTGTGCTCTAGTCATTTCAATCCCATCCTTCAACGCGATTTTCTTACCGAGTAATGTGATCGTCCAAAACAAAAACAAAATAGATAATGAGCTGGATAAAGCCGACATTCTATTGATCCAAAGGCCAACCATGTCCGGTTCAGCAAAAAATGAAAACAATCTCCCCAGAAGCATAAACAAAGGGGCTCCAGGAGGGTGACCTACCTCCAATTTGTAGGCAGCTGTGATATACTCACCACAATCCCAGAGGGATGCTGTATCTTCTACTGTCAGAAAGTAAACAATCGTAGCAATTAAAAATGCCAGCCAACCTAAAGATATATTCAGTTTTTTATAATTCATAGAAACAAGTTAAGATCTGCGAAGTTAAAAATATTAGGCGAGGGGTGGAAATTCAGGGTTTAAAAAATGTGAAAAATTACAAATGGGCAGTTTTTCCATAGCTAATCACCTGATTTTCATCAGAAAAACGTATATTTAGATTTCAAACAAACACTGATGTCACTCGTAGAAGTTTTTAGTTCCAGCTATGAACCCTACAAGGTATATTTTAAATATATGCTTCACCACCGCGCTTGGGACAACCCATTGTACGTTATTCCAGCGATTTGTTTGCTCACCTTTCTGTTAGAAGTATTTCTTCCAAAAAAATGAATTATGGCGTAACCTCGCGAAAAGGGTTTTACCTCGATTTGTTTTATGTCATCTTCTTTGACTACCTCATTCTCTTGATCGGATTCTATGCATTTACCTCGACTGTTGAATACTTTTTCAAAGAGCTTCTAGGTGTTTTTGGAATTACCAAATACATACTTTGGGATATGCAAGATGTTTCTTTCTTGATCCAGTTTCTAGTTGTGTTTTTACTCCTAGATCTTCTTCAGTTTTTCGGTCACTTCTTATTCTACCGGATTGATTTACTGTGGAAATTTCATAAAATCCATCCTGCCCAAGAAGAACTTGGATTTGCTTTCACACGACACTTTCACTGGGCAGAATACCTTACATTTAAACCACTGCTCTATCTGCCATTTATGACGCTCAACTTTTCAGTAAGTGAGTTTATTGCGATTTATTTATGGGTTGGTTACGGATTCACCTTTTTCTCCCATTGCAACGTGCGTGTTCCATGGAAATGGATGAATTACCTCCTCATCACTCCAGAAACTCATTATTGGCACCATGCCAAGAATCGACCTGAGGGCCGCAGATACGCGGTTAATTTTGCTTCTACCACCACTATATGGGACCATCTCTTTGGTTTATTTTATTTGCCTCAAGAGGACACATTATCCCCCGATCTTGGAATAGATGATCAAAAAAATATTCCGCACACATTTATTGGTCAAATGATTCACCCGTTCAAAGAACTGTTTGACACACAAAAAAAGAAACACTCTCCTCAAAGCGTCAAAAAACTTAAAAAGAAGTAGATAACTCAAGAAAATAGCGGTAAACTTGTGTTCTTCAGAAGGAATTCTGCTAAAAAAAATTCAATTTCACTTCCATGCAATAAAAAAAAGTATAAATTTGCAACCGCAATTGACCCATGGTGTAACTGGCAACACGTCTGGTTTTGGTCCAGAAGAGTCTAGGTTCGAGCCCTAGTGGGTCAACTGAGTAAAGAGCGCGAGTCAAATAACAAGACTCGCGTTTTTTTTGCTCTAATCCTAAGCAATATACACGCATTCTTTTCGAATGTTAATTCCTTCTTAATTTCTATTGTTTGAAAAAGAATTTGTTTATCTTCAATGTCTTAATTAAAAAAATCATGAAATACACGAAAGTTCTACTAGTTACTTCATCACTGTTTTGCGGGGCACTAGTCTTTTCGCAAGAAGACGAAGTGCAGATGGTTGTGGCCGACGGAGTTCAAATAGACACTACGCTATTAAGCCAAGAAGCTGAAGCAGCCTACAACTCTGGAGTGACCGCATTTCAGAAAGATCAATATGCAGAAGCTGTACAATTATTTTCTCAAGCCATTGAATTACATGAAAACTTTGAAAAGGCATATTCCAACCGAGCATATTGTTACATATCCCTTAACGAGACTGAAAAAGCGAGTGCCGACTTTTTAAAGCTCACAGAATTTGCAGAGAAAAAAGATAATGCATTCTTCGAATTAGGCGCCATACAATCTGAAGCTGGAAACAGTGAAAAAGCAATTGAATATTATGAAAAGGCCATTGAGTCAAACTCAGCAGTTGCTAAGTATCATTATCAAAAGGGGCTAGAAAACTTTAAATTAGAGAAGTATGAAGCTGCAAAAGATGATTTTACGGGAGCAATAGTTTTGGACAAGAAATTTGCGCATGCATACAACGATCGAGGTAGCGCAAACAGAATGCTAGACAAGCTTAATGAAGCGATTATGGACTACAAAGCGGCAACGATGCATGACAACACATTATTGATTGCTTTCAATAATCTCGGAAGTGCCTATCGTGAAAAAGGGGAATTCGACAGCGCTATCAAAGCATATACAGACGCTATAAATAAAGATAAAAACGCTTACATTTCGATCAATAATAGAGGATATGCCAAATTTGAAAAAGGGGACTACAAGGGAGCTATTGAAGACTTTAAATTGGCCTTATCTGTGAACAAAGAATATGCTTTTGCATACAACAACTTGGCTGGGGCTCATATCAAATTGGAGCAATTTAAAGAAGCTGTTGATGCCGCTACGAAAGCAATTCAGCTAGATAAAGAATTCGGTTATGCATACTACAATCGAGGAGTAGCACAAGAAATGCTGCGCAACGAAATCGAAGCGTGTGAAGATTGGATAACTGCTTCCTCGTTAGGCGTAAATCTTGCCGAAACGTATTACCAAAACAACAGTTGTTCATCTTTAATCTCAGAATAATGAAAAAGATATTACTCATCATACTCTCAATAATTCTTGTTTCGGGCGCATTGGCTCAAAATGTAGAATTTGATAAAACGAACTTCAAGGAAGATAAAGACGGGTTTAAAGAAGCCATGAAAAACATGGAGGAAGGCGATAAATTAATGGCCAACATACCAACGCCTAAATTCAAACAAGCATTGCCATTTTACGAAGCGGCGCAGGCGTTCAACCCCAACAATGACTATTTAAACTTTCAAATAGGTTTGTGTCACCTTTACACTA